>JAWUZB010000040.1:0-17742 GCA_034110505.1 Gammaproteobacteria bacterium | reverse complement strand
AGGAACGATTGAAACAGGCAAACGAATAAACAGTATTTGCAGTATGGTGTTTCGTTATGGGGTGGCAAAAGGTTATTGCGAACGAGATATAACCCGAGATTACTGGGGGATGCTCAAAACCCCCAGACGTCAGGATAGATAATTGGACTCCCCATTTACTAAACATTAAGCTAATAGCTTCACTTTAGCATGTAAATTATTCGGAGAAGATTATGAAAAGCACTATCGTTGGTGTAGATCTAGCAAAAGATGTGATTCAAGTTTGCGTTTTCAGAAACAAGAAACTGCGCTCAAACACTGAAATGATATCATCAGAATTTATTGATTGGATGGCAAATTCTAACCCAGTTACTGTCGTATTCGAGGCTTGTGGCACGTCTAATTTCTGGAAACAAAAAGCCGTGTCTCTCGGTCATGATGCTCGCCTTATCTCGGCAAAATTAGTTGCCGTTGTAAGACAAAACCAGAAAACAGATAGAAACGATGCCCTGGCAATTGTTCAGGCGGCGTTGTTACCAGATGTATGTTTTATTGCTGGAAAGTCAATTGAACAACAACAGTTACAATCAATTATGCGAATGCGTGAGCTATGCGTTAAACAACGAACAGCAATGGTCAATCAACTTACTGCTTTATTGCGTGAATTGAATATTAAGGTATCAACTAGAACGGGTGGATTAAAAAGTGCTATTGAGGCAACGCTCGAAGATGCTGAAAACGGCGTATCATTTGAGTTTAGAAGAGCGATTAATACGGCTTGGGATCAATACTTATCGATTGCGGTGTCAGTTCACACTTATGATGACTGCTTAGAAAAGGCGATAGAAACACACCCAGATTGTAAAAAGTTACTCAAACTTGAAGGTGTCGGCATACTAAATGCTATCAACTTGTATATTTCCCTCGGTTGTGCCGAACTTGGTGTGTTTAGTAAGGGTGCTGATGCATCTGCCTGTATCGGTTTGACACCGATTCAACACACATCAGGAGGAAGTGTTAAGCTGGGTTCAATTGGCCGCGGCGTTAAGAATAGTTTACTCAGAAGTCAGCTAATTTCCGGCGCGATGTCGGCCGTAAATCAGATTACCAAACGAGAGGCTAGGACAAAAAAAGAGCAGTGGATACAGGCTCTGGTTAAACGTCGAGGTAAAAAATGCACCGCCGTTGCTTTGGCGAATAAGACGGTCAGAACAGCTAACTCAATGCTAACCCAAAATACGGAATATAGAGCTGAATTAATCTCGGCTTAACGACAGAGTCTAACGCTATAAAATGCACCATCGAAGATAAAAATCAGCGAGTAAAAACAGTCCGCAACATAGAGCCTCGAGCTCGCAGGATAGATTTGTTCACTCGTTCGCGTAAAGATCATAGAGCCTGAGTTAGCTACTCACCGAGAGCTCGTACATAAGTACGCATTTAATTCTTTGATTAGCATCTTTTTAGTTGACATTGGGGAGTCCACATAAGTTGCATCATTTAATATTTAGGGGCGGCAGAGGTTTTTACTCATGCCAAAATATTCTATTGACCGTAAAGAGTCGGTCTTATCAAAGCTATTGTCTCCCGATCGTTGCTCGATTTCTGAGTTATCGCGATCCGAAGGAATCAGTCAACAAACCCTGTATGCTTGGCGAAACAAAGCTAGGCAATCCGGAAATTTCATGCCCAATAAACAGAGTCCTGATCGTTGGGATAAGCAAACCAAGTTTGCCGTTGTGCTCGAAACAGGTTCGATGAACACTCAAGAGCTTTCGGCGTACTGCCGCGAGAAAGGCTTGTATCCCAAGCAGGTGCATGAGTGGCGTGATACCTGTTTGAATGCGATAGACGCACCAACGTTCGACCCTAAAGCGGTTCGTGTAGAGGTTCGCGGTCTCAAGCAAGATAAGAAGACACTCGAGCGTGAATTACATCGTAAGGACAAAGCCTTAGCGGAGGCGGCAGCATTGCTGGTACTGGCAAAAAAGTACCGACCACTTTGGGAGGACGAGGAATGATGACCTTGCCCGAAGTGCGTAATCAAGTGGTCATCGATATTGAGTTTGCGGTTGGCACTGGTGCTCGTCAGCACGTGGCGTGCGCCATGATGGGCATTGCCACCACCACGTTGCGGCGCTGGAAGCCATCGAATGATGAGGCTGTGCAGATTGATCAACGACCTCATACGACTAGGCCCGCGCCGGCAAATCGATTAAATGATTTAGAGCGCCAGCGCATTCTATCGACGTGCAATGAGCCGGATTACTGTAACGTGCCTCCTTCTCAAATCGTACCGCGCTTAGCCGATCAAGGCGTTTATCTGGCCAGCGAGTCGAGTTTTTACCGAGTCCTCAAGTCAGCAGGACAGTTACAGCATCGTGGCCGAGCGAAGCGTAAACAGTCTCACATTCCAACGACCCATCGGGCGGCCAAACCAAATGATGTTTGGATGTGGGATATCACCTATCTGCCCACGCGCACTATTGGACAGCATTACTATCTGTATATGATCGAAGATCTATATAGCCGTTGCGGTGTGCATTGGGAAGTACATGAAACTGAGAGCGGTGAATTGGCCAGTGAGCTGATCAGTCAAGCGGTGCTCAAACGCTGTGAGCTGGGCGAGAGGCCGGTATTACACAGCGACAACGGCAGTCCGATGAAGTCGTTCACGATGCGAGCAAAGCTTGAGGCGTTAGGCATTAAGCCCTCGTACTCTCGGCCACGTGTAAGCAACGACAATCCGTACATTGAGTCAATGTTCCGAACCGTCAAGTATTGCCCCCAATGCCCATCGCTGGGCTTTGCTGACATCGCGTCAGTACGAGACTGGGTGTCATCGGTCATGCGTTGGTATAACGAAGAGCATCGCCACAGCGCGCGGCGGTTCGTGACCCCAGGGCAGCGATATCGAAGGGAAGATCATGTATTGCTTGAAAAACGTAGAACGGTTTATCAAACAGCGAAAGAGATACCATTAGCCGCGTAGAAAAATACTGCAACTACCCTGAAAATCGCCGATAGTCATTCTGTATCAATTCACGCCGCTGAAAATAGAATGGATTGGCTTGCTGGTGATCGGCGTGTATGCCGCTGTCTACGCCTTGGTGTTTCGAAAGCGTAGACTATTAGGCGCCGCCGATTCAATAAAGCCGCTAGCTAAAGAAACTCTTTGAGTGATACATCCGGGTCGGCCAACTTCTCTGGACTCGGAGAAAGCTGCTGTAGGATTATTTTTTTCGAGAGCATGAATTCGGCTGGTGAATTGAGTGCATCTACGGCAATCAATACACCATTTTTTAAATAGAAGGCGGCGAATTTCCTGTTATTGGCATCACCACGAGTAACCACCTGATCATGATCTTGGAACAAACCAGCGGTTTGTAATTTCACCTCGTATTGATCAGACCAAAACCAAGGAAGTTGGTTATAGATCGTGTCTTGACCGCAAATTTTGGCCGCCGCGACCTTAGCTTGTTCGACCGCATTGGGTACTGACTCTAAACGAAT
Source organism: Gammaproteobacteria bacterium (assembly GCA_034110505.1). Classification (GTDB taxonomy): domain Bacteria; phylum Pseudomonadota; class Gammaproteobacteria; order Arenicellales; family Arenicellaceae; genus Arenicella. Next base: position 14,250 of record JAWUZB010000040.1, on the reverse strand, counting down.
ACGGCGATCATACAGAATATTATGATGGTTGCTGCAATCTCCGATTGCAAAAATAGAATGGTCGTCAGTTTGTGTGAACTGATTGACTAAAATGCCATTCTCGCACGCCAATCCGGCGTCGTCAGCGAGTTCGGTATTAGCAACAACACCAATGCCGACAACGGCGGCATCAAATGGGATTGTCTCGCTGTCGGCCGTAATCGCATAACAGCCGTTGTTGGTTTTTTCAAATCTTTGTAGCGCTGAGTTTAACCTAATCTCGACACCCTCTTCTTTATGAAGTTGTTGATAAAATTCAGATACCTGAGGGCTCGTCACTCGGGCTAAAACTCGATCCATTGCTTCAAAGACAATAACCTCAAGACCTTGTCTGACCGCCGAGGCGGCCACTTCAAGACCAATGTAGCCAGCGCCAACAATTAATAGCTTAGAGCCAGCTGTAAGCTGAGATTGAATGACATCAACATCGTGTTTGGTACGAAGGTAATTAATACAGTCTAAATCGGCACCTTCAATAGGCAGTTGGCGTGCCCGCGTTCCGGTAGCTAATATTAAGTGTTGATACGCGACCTGTTCTCCAGCCTCTAAGCTTACTGTTTTGATTTCGCGATTAATTGCTTCAACTCGTCGCCCGAGCATCAATTTGACATCATTTTTTTGATAAAATGAAGCCGGCCGAATTAGAAGTTTTTCAGCCCCTACCTCGCCTTTATAATAACCTTTAGAAAGGGGAGGGCGTTGGTATGGCAGCTCTAGCTCATCGCCGATTAGGGTAATGCCGCCCGACCAGCCAAACTTTCGTAGACTAGCGATGGCTTCGGCGGCCGCATGGCTAGCGCCTACTATTACAACTTCTGCGCTTATAACTGAGGTCATTGGCAACTCTATTGTTTAACTTAGGTGTTTGGCGTGAAATGCCACGTGTTCGCCGATAAACGATGAAATAAAGTAGTAAGAATGGTCATAACCTGGCTGATAACGAACGCTCATTGGGTAAGCGGCATTTTTGCTGGCTTGTTCGAGCAGTTCAGTTTTAAGCTGCTCTTTTAGAAAACTGTCATCAGTGCCTTGGTCCACCAAAATCGGCAGTTGAGGGCCAGCTGACATGATTAGTGAACAAGTATCGTAGCGCCCCCATGTCGACTTATCGGCTCCTAAGTAGTTGCCCAGGGCTTTTTCACCCCAAGGGCAATTTAGTGGTGAGACGATTGGTGAGAAAGCTGAGACAGACTTATACTTATCGGTATTATTCAACGCGATGGTTAGCGCGCCATGGCCACCCATCGAGTGACCGCAAATAGCCGCTCGTTGAGCATCAATTTCGAAATGAGCGTTGATCAGTTCTGGGAGTTCATCCACTACATAGTCATACATTCGGTAGTGGTCAGACCAAGGTGCTTGCGTGGCGTTAACGTAAAAGCCTGCACCCAAGCCAAAGTCCCATGCGCCGTCAGCATCATCGGCGACATCGTCACCGCGTGGGCTTGTGTCAGGGCATACGATGGCAATTCCATGCTTGGCAGCGTAACGTTGAGCACCCGCTTTAGTGACAAAATTCTGGTCAGTACAGGTTAGGCCCGAGAGCCAGTAAAGTACCGGTACTTTGCTATTGCTGGCTTGTGGTGGCATGTAGACCGAGAACACCATTTCGCAGTTCAGCGAAGCCGATTGATGTTTGTATTGTGACTGTTGGCCGCCAAATATTTTAGTGCTTGATAGATGTTGCATGGGTGTGTCGCGATATCAGTATCCAGATTAGCCTAGTTTACACTGAGTTGGGCTTAGGTCTCTGCTAGAAATAACAATTGACTTAACAAGAGTATTGAATGAGAATGATTCTTATTCGCAACAGGAGTTTATAATGTCACTGCACCCGATCGTTGATTTAAGTTCACCAATAATAGCGTCCGACTTTGTGATTCGTACGCAGACTAATCGGTGGGTAATTCCGTATAACTGTGAAATAGTAAAAGCACTATTGCTTGAGCAAAATATTCATGCGGACGATTTGCAGTTTAGTTCAAGCGTCGATTGTCATGGTTTCATTAAACGCTTGCTATTGTTAGCCGCGCAAGATGAGTGCCGGCATTGTTCTCCGTCGCAGATAGCGACTCTCGCACGTGAGCTTATTTACCATCAACCCAATCTAGAAGGCTGACGTCTCTAGGAGTTAATAATGTTAAAACAACCACTGATAGTAGAAATTAATGAAATTTCGTATGATAATTTAATGGCCAACCTGTTTGTCCTAGTAACACACCACAGCCTTACCCAATGCCAAGCGTCATTGATGCCGATTGTCGAGCGACTGAATCTATTGTGTCAACATTCAGAAATTGAGCATTACCCTAATCAGCTACGAGTATTGAATAAAATGCGGCAGCTATGGCGTACAAAGTTATTTGATGCCGAGCTCTCAGATGTTAAACATTAGCTACAACTAGTAAACAAAAAGCCCGGTTACGGTGATCAGTACCGAGCTTTTTTTGTTTTCACTGGATTCTTATTGTGTAACGGCGACCGCCTTTTGGGGTTTATCTAGGCGTACGATTTGAGCGTCTTGATCTCGCTCTATGGTGCATAGGAACATACCTTTATGGTTCTCTGCTCTCACCCGTAGTTTAGCTTTGAATTGGCCACGAGTTGTTTTCATACTGGCGATCTCGATGTTCTTAACGTCTTCGAATTGAGCGTTGGCAAGAGCTTTACATTGTCTTAAAGCTTGATTCTTAGAAAGAGGCTTAGCAATTGCTGTCGTAGTTGCAGGATTAGCGTGGCGGCAATAAGTGCTGTATTAAGTAATGTTTTCATTCTGTATGTCCCGTATTGTTTGAGTTCAAAGTCAGTTAGTTTCAAGTTTCTATTCAAGCAAGACCGTTAAAAAACTGGTCAAGTTGTCTACAACACTGAGGTCTCACACTATTGAAACGTTTTAAACAATTAAACTCTGCCTAAAATAGGAGCTTATCGACTGAATTTCGAAATTCGGTTGGTATTTTCAGAATTCGAAAGTCTGAGACCGCTTGTTATTGGAATTGATCGGTTAAGTAGCGAATGTCAGTTAATATTTACTGGTAAATGGTCAGAATTCGATTCAGGTTGAATGTCGTGTACGGGGTATAATCGGTTTAATCGCAACATAATTTGATTTTAAATCACGCTTTAATGAAACTTTACCAATACCCAAACTGCAGCACGTGTCGAAAAGCGGTTAAATTCCTGACTGAAAATGAAGCTCAGTTTGAATCGATCGACATTACCAAGCAGCCTCCATCGCAAGACGAATTACAGACGATGTTAGCTAACTATCAGGGAGATATACGTAAACTGTTTAATACCTCTGGTATGCAATATCGACAACTGAATATGAAAGAGAAGTTGCCTGGCATGAGCACTAATCAGGCGATAGCGCTGTTAGCTGACAATGGCAAACTGATTAAGCGACCATTCTTGATTAATGGTGACAAGGGTATTGTCGCGTTCAAGCAAGAGCTTTGGGCTGATTTTATATAAGCTTAGCCATGGTTATGTACCCATTGTTTACGCTTAATGTTGCTCGTAGCATTATACTGATGGCACAACTTCTCTAATGATGTCTATCACCAGTTTTGTTTTAGTGTGGCAATTATTCGAGACCTCATTTTCTAGGTTTGCACGTATACTCGGCTTATTATGACAACGATTTTAAAACAAATGGGTGTTCAGCAATGGCGTTTACGGCAGTCGCAGAACCCTTCGGCGTCGCTGCCCGAGCCTGATCTTGTACAAGCAGTAAGCTCTGACCATTCAACTCGATCTAAATCGATTGCTTCTGCGTCCAAGCTAGCAACCGCTGATGGCGTATCTAGTGGCCCTAAAGCCAAGCTTATGAATCAGGTTGGGGCGACCGACAGCTCTCCCGTTAAGGCGACCAGTGAGAGTGAGCTGCAGCCGAGTATGAAGCCTTTACCGTCAGCCACCGTTGAAAGCAAAAAGGGCATAAGCCCGATGCCCGTTACGGCTACAGCCGTATCACCAATGCCAATGCCAATGCCCATGGTCACGGCTATGCCTGTGCCATTATCATCTCCGATGCAGCCTAATAGCGCTGCTGAAGAGTCTGACCAAACGGCAGAAGCGTGGCAGGCCGCAGTGCCGCTAATGCCAGATCCGATTGAGCAACTCGATTGGCAAGGACTGCAACGTTTAGTTGATAACCAGAGTCAGTGCCAAAGCTGTGGTCCCGCCAACTCGATTTTAGGGTCTGGAGATGCCAAAGCTGATTGGATGTTTGTTACCGACGCCCCTACAAGCACTGATTTATCATCACAGCAATTGTTTTCAGGACGAGCGGGGCAGCTTTATCAAGCAATGTTGTCGGCCGTAGGTCTTACTCGAGAATCTGTTTACACTACGAGTGTTTTTAAATGCGCTACCTCTGATGATATAAGCGTTATTCCAAGTTGCGAAAAATTATTGCATCGTCAAATTGAGTTGATCCAACCCAAGGTGGTGATAGCCTTCGGTGAGTTTGCTTCGCAGTCGGTCGCAAAATCGAATGAGGGATTGGAAAGTCTTCGCTCGCAAGACTTGCGTTGTTATCAGACTAAGGTGCCGATTGTGGCTAGCTACAGTCTTTTGCAATTATTAGATCAACCGACTTTGAAAGCGGGCGCTTGGCAAGACCTTAAGAAGTGTCTAGCTATTACGCAGTAGCCTACTGATACAGTGAGTAGTGATCGAGAGAGATTGTTAACGGCGGTTAAGCATAATGAGCTTACGGTTAGAGATATGCGCAGCGAAGATTTAAAGCAAGTGCTGGCGATTGAACTTAATGCCCAAGCCAGCCCTTGGGGTCGGCTTTCGTTTGAAGAGTCCTTAACTAAACAGTATCAATGCCGTGTTATCGAAATGCTGCTTGAAGATGGCTTGCCGCTTATCGCGGCATACCATGTTGTTTGTCAAGTGGTCGATGAATTACATGTTTTGAATGTTGTAGCAGCGACGCAATTTCAAGGGTTAGGGCTCGGTCACATGTTGATGGATGATGTTCTTAAAATTGCCAAAGCGGCATCCTCTAATAAGATTTTTTTAGAGGTTCGATCGAGTAATGAGGTGGCGCAAAATTTGTATCTGAAATGGCAGTTCAGCCAGATTTCTTTGCGTAAAGAATATTACCGTCCGACTTCTGTCGGCCAGTCCAGGGAAGATGCGTTTGTATTTATGCGCCAGATTTAAGCTCTGCTCGCGGTTAATTCTAAACCTAGTTGATCAACACCATTACAGCTTGGTTTAATCTTAAAATTTGATTTTTAGAAATATTGTTCCAGCTTAATAAATTATTCACTTGAACCTTGTACTTTCGGGCAATAGACCAAAGCGTGTCGCCACGTCTAACGTGATGAACAACGCGTTTGTTCGCCGCCTGATCATTTGCAATCGAAACCGCCGCTGAAGTTGTCGACGCCGCCACTGCTTGAGATGCCCTTACCGGTATGATTAAATTGTTACCGGCGCGAATAGTGGTGCCAGGTAAATTATTGCTAGATTGCAACGCGCTAACACTGACCCCGTATTGGCGAGCAATGCGACTTAATGAATCACCCTCTACCACGCTATGGCGAGCATAGTCTATCTTGACCGCTCGTTGAGCGGCGGCAACTGCATGGTTAATATTGCCGTCGGCATTGATCGGAATCAGCAACTGGTATGGTCCTTCAGGTGAGGTTGCCCAGCGTTTGAACCCGGCGTTTAAATGGCGTAATTCTGAAAGCTCGATATCGGCGTCCTTAGCAAATTTCTTCAAGTCAATTTGCCCCGGCAAATCGACCACTTCGAAGTACGGTTTACTTTCTATGAACGGTAGTTTTACACCATAGGCATCGGGGTTATTGATGATGTTTTTCAGCGCGATTAACTTTGGTACATAACGTCTCGTTTCTAAGCGCAATGACAGCTGTTGATAATCAGTGCCTCGGCCTTTGTGTTCATTTGACTTGATCGCGCGAGCCACCGTACCTTGCCCTGCGTTGTAAGCCGCAAGCGTTAAAAACCAATCACCATCGAATCTCGTATTAAGCTGGGTTAAATAGTCTAGAGCGGCTGTGGTGGACGCGAGAGTGTCGCGCCTCCCGTCATACCACCAGTCTTGACGGAGACCAAAATGACGACCGGTAGAGGGAATAAATTGCCATAAGCCGCCAGCCTGTGAACGTGATACCGCGTCTGGTTTATACGCACTTTCTATCGCCGGTAGTAATGCTAACTCCATTGGCAGGCCGCGCTTTTCGATCTCTTCTACGATGTGAAAAAGGAAAGGCGTTCCGCGAGCGAATAAACTCTCTAGATAGGTATCGTGCTCGGTGCTCCATTTCTCGTATTGAGTAATATGTTTCGACGTAAGGTCAGGAAATCTAAAGCCTTGACGAATTCTATCTAAAACATCTATCGACTGATTGGCGACTGTTTGCTCAGTTTCAGGCGATTCGGCTTTACTGCTGGTGGACGCGTTAACTTGCTTGTCACGCGCCCGTTGAGGAGTGGATTTTTCTAAATCTGGGAGAGCGGTTACGTCAGATGGTGTGTTACGGTTTGCGCAGGCGCTAAGACCTAACAACAGGCTTAGCGCTAAAATATGTGAAAAAGAGGCTTTTAAATTCATCGACGAATAGTAATGAGGTGTTCATCTGGCGTCAATGTAGTTGGCTTAGATTTCATGTAAGATAGATATATTTCTAAGTGTTTAATAGTAGCTTTTCAGAGAGTAAGGGTGTGTCAGAAAAAGGTCGTCAAAAAAGTAATATAAATACCGTCGAAATGGCCGATCAATGGCTGTTGAGTAGTTATGCGAAACGCTATTTCGATGTTGAGAGAGCGCATATAAGCGGGGCTCTGAGGCAGGCTGTTGGGCCGACAGTGCTGCAAATCGGCGTGTATCTGCCGGCCGCGGTGGTTGACGATTTCGACCTGCCGTTGTTGCTTAAAACTAACTATTTCATGGATCACTCTGCCGCGGTTGTTGTTGATCCAGCATTTCTGCCTTTTGCTCCCGATACTTTTTCAACCGTGGTGCTACCCCATGTGCTTGAGCGACATGCGCTGCCACATCAGGTGTTGAGAGAAGCTCACCGCGTGCTGATGCCTGAAGGGCACATTGTGTTGACTGGGTTTAACCCGAATAGTTTGATCGGTTTACAGCGATGGATACGGCCGAGGGCGGTATGCCCTGGGCGCTATTATTCAATCGCTCGCGTTATTGATTGGTTGCAATTGTTAGGCTTCGATGTGATCGGAAGCTCTAGCTTTCATTATGCGCCGCTATCACGCCGTAAGCGTTTAGGAAATACTTTTCAATTTCTTGAGTCAGCAGGTCATCGCTGGTTGCCGATGACCGGTGGTGGATATATGATCAGCGCTAAGAAAAGAGACGGCGCTGTTGGTATGGTTGGTCGTTTAAGATTCACCAAAAAAAAATCTAAATTGGTGGCCGCGGCCGCTAAAACTCACGCTAACGTTTTGAGAGATTCAAGTCTCGATAAGCTCCAGTCATAAATGTTGACCTATACAAGCTGTTAGAGGCTGGAAATTAGCGTTATCAGGTCAAATTAGTTTAGGTCAAAGCAAAGGCTACGCGGGCAATCAAAATGCCGATCAGCAGTGACAAAAGGTTAAATATGAGTGATTACGAAAGACAGATTGTTCTAGATACTGAGACCACCGGCCTTGAATACAGGCAGGGTCATCGAATAATCGAAATTGGTTGCGTCGAGCTTATTAATCGCAAGCTAACCGGTAATAATTTTCACCAATATCTCAATCCCGACCGCGAGATAGATCAAGGCGCCATGGAAGTTCACGGAATTACCAACGAATTTCTAATTGATAAGCCGTTTTTTGCCGATATAGGGCAGGGCCTGATGGACTATCTACGCGGAGCCGAGTTGATTATTCATAACGCCGCTTTCGACGTAGGATTTTTAGATGCTGAACTTGAGCGAATTGACCCTCAAGCGGCTAAAATTGCACAGGTTTGTGGTGTGCACGATACCTTGTTACAGGCTCGTAAGATGTTTCCTGGGCAGAGAAATGATTTAGATTCATTGTGTCGCCGTTTCGACATTAATAATAGCCACCGCGAGTTACATGGAGCCTTGCTCGATGCTGAAATATTAGCCGACGTCTACTTGTTTATGACCGGTGGTCAGTCGTCGTTGCTGTTAGAGGCGAATTCAGATAGAGACTCTCTAGCTGGCCAGTCCAGCCCGAAGATCAACTTCGCCACCTTAGATTTACCATTGGTAGAGGCAAGCAACCAAGAGCGGCAAAGTCATGTAGAATGGCTTAGCCGTTTAGATGAAAAGGTCGAGGGCCAATGCGTTTGGTCTCGAATTAATGGTGACTCCAGTCATTAGCGTTTTGCTGGTTAAATTTCTCAGTCTTAAATACGTGTATCTATGAGTGACGCATCTGTTATAAAAAAGCTCTCTGGCTACGACCTTTCAGGTTATAGCCTCGCTGGTAGTGACCTCAGTGGTGCCAAGTTGGCTAATGCTAAATTGCGCGGTGCGAAGCTTGCTGGCGCTGATTTGTCTGGCGCTGATTTGACTGAGGCGGACCTTACCGGTGCGGACTTGTCAGGTGCCGACCTTTACCAAGCTAAGATGTCAGGCGCTCGTCTCAATGGGGCTGATTTGAGCCATTGTGATGCGACATCAGCGAACCTAGTTGATGCCTCTCTGAACGGCGCAAATTTGGTATTCGCTAAGCTAACCGGTGCCAACCTTCAGAACGCAACTCTTACTGGTGCAGATCTCAGTGACAGTGATTTATCGGAAGCGGACTTGTCTAATACAAAGTTAAGCGGAGCCTTATTGCGTCGAGCGAATCTGAAAGGCGCTAACCTCAGCGAAAGTAAACTGTTCGCTGCAAAGCTACAGGAATCAGATTTAACTAACGCGATCTTACGTGGGGCTGATATGACCTCGGTTAGGTTGCGTGGTGCCAAGTTAGAAAACGCTGATTTGGTTAGAGTGAGTATGTTTAATGCTGACATGAGTAATGCCAATTTGTTAAATTGTAATTTTGAAATGGCAAATTTAAGATCAACTAGTATGCAAAGCGCAGACTTAAAAAATGTTGTTTTTGATGGCGCCAACCTTTCGTACAGCCGGCTTAGCCGAGCCGATTTATCTGGCGCCTCGCTTGAGGAGAGTAATCTATGGTCAGCCAGAGTCTCTGGCAGCGTACTAAGTCATGCAAATGTCAAAGCCGCTAATTTGGTTGCTACTGGCCTGAGTAAAAAGTTTGCATTAGGCGAATTCCCCGATATTGAATTTTCAAATACTACCGCTTGGGATACCGCGCAAATAAAGCGACATCAAATAACCCGAGCACAGGCTAAATCAATTGAAAAAGAAGTCAGTAAGCGAGGCTTTTTCTCTAGATTATTCTCGCGCTGATATTGTCAACGGTTTCATGCCTCAAGCTAGCGAGAGTGAAATGTCTACTCACGTCTTAACTGCCTGTCTCTTATGCCGAAATAACACATCATTCAAGCGCTCAGTTAGTAGTCTGAGCGCTCATTGGTACATGTTATTGCTTAGAAATTAATCAAGATGGCGGCGCCGCCAACGAGGCTCAATACCACGGTATAAGGAAACGCCATGACCACCATTTTCATGTACGACAAGCGAATAAGCGGCGCTAAGGCTGAGGTGAGTAGAAAAAGAAATGCCGCTTGACCATTTGGTGTTGCAACACTGGGTAAGTTGGTGCCGGTATTAATCGCTATTGCCATAACTTCAAAGTGCTCGCGCGTAATAGCGCCGCTCTTCAGAGATGCGGCCATTTCGTTGATGTACACGGTAGCAACAAATACGTTGTCGCTGATCATCGATAACACGCCATTAGCGATAAACATAACGATCGGCTGTGAATCAGTAGGCATGCCTAACACAAATTCAGTCACTGGCGCGAACAGATGCTGCTCGTGAATTACTGACACAATCGCAAAGAACACCACAAGCAAGGCCGTGAACGGCAGAGCCTCTTCAAATGCGTGACCAATCTTGTGCTCTTCAGTGATGCCATTGAAGGCCGTAAGCAAGACAATCACCATAAGACCGATCAAGCCGACCTCGGCGACATGCTGTTGCAAGGAGACAACCAATACTAAACCAATAATCACCTGTACAACTAATTTGGCGCTGTCTGCGCCGGTGCGCTTTGACTCTTGCTCGGCATCGAATTCTGACAACACTGAGCGTACTTCTTCGGGAAGCTTGCCTCCGTAGCCAAAGATGCCAGTTATCTCGAGTAATATACAAGTAAGTAAACCGGCTGCAAGAACGGGCATCGTCACAGGTGCCATGCGTAGAAAAAATTCGGTGAATTCCCAACCGGCTTTTTCGGCAATCAGTAGATTCTGTGGTTCGCCAACCAATGTGCATACACCACCTAGGGCGGTGCCAATAGCGCCATGCATAATCAAACTGCGCAAAAACACTCTAAAGTCGTCTAAGTCTTGACGTTTAAATTCATGCACGCCGTCGTCACCAGAATGGTCGTGGTCTTCGCTGAACTTCTTGCCAGAGGCCACCTTATGATAAACGCCGTAAAAGCCAACCCCAATACTGATTAATACTGCTGTCACGGTTAACGCATCTAGAAATGCTGATAGAACCGCACCGGCAAAACAGAAAAGAAAGGAAAGCAATACCTTGTTCTTAACGTTAATCAGAATCTTGCTGAAGGTATAAAGCAATAGCTCGCGCATAAAATGAATGCCCGCAACCATAAATACCAGTAGCAGAATGACCTTCAGTTGCCCCTCAACTTCATGGTAGACCATGTCAGCAGAGGTCATTCCAATCACCACTGCCTGAATCGCGAGGATCCCTCCAGGCTGCAGTGGATAGCATTTCAGTGCCATTGCTAGAGTGAAAATAAATTCGGCTACCAGTAACCAACCAGCTAGAAAATGAAACCCTGAATACCAAACGATTGGGTTAATGATTAGAAACGCGATAATCACGTTCTTGTACCAGTCGGCTGAATTTCCTAAGAAATTCTGACGAAATGAGCTAAAAGTCATTGAAGACATAGTGACGGTACCCTCCAAGGGTGGTGATCATTTGCGGAGCTTCTAAAGTAAACTTTATAGACAATTGCTTAAGTAATACAGGTGGCTCCTTACTTACGTTATAATAGTACCTTGAAAAGGTCGACTGGAGGCAATCTTTAAACGCTTAAATATTTAATTTAAGGGTAATCAAGATTGGTCAATTGTTGCACCGCCTTGAACTTTTGTTGTTTGAAAAAGTAACATCTACGAATATTTCCCTAAAAATTTAAATTAGTACTTGACCCATTTCAAATCTGAGCGTATCTTACGCGCTCCTTCGAGATCAGAGGGGCTATAGCTCAGCTGGGAGAGCGCTACACTGGCAGTGTAGAGGTCGACGGTTCGATCCCGTCTAGCTCCACCAGAAGCTAATTCGATTTATTCGGATGCTATAGTCAAACTGATCATAAGTGAAAGTGAAGGAAACGATTTGCTATCCGCGGATCTTAGACGTCCCCATCGTCTAGAGGCCTAGGACACCGCCCTTTCACGGCGGTAACAGGGGTTCGAATCCCCTTGGGGACGCCATTTAAAAAAGCCTTAGCTATTAACTAGTTAGGGCTTTTTTAATGCCTGTTGATAGCGTATTTACCATCATGGCTTTGTTATTAAAGAGATTACTGTGAGTAAGTTTGTTGGTCACGGCTGGACCAAAGAAAAAGTTAAATTAACCAATGCTGGTTATTATTCCTTGCCAGTCGATGTTGTCACTGAAGTGCTGCGAAGCGAAGGTGTCTCAGATATGAGTAGTATTACCAACCTACCTGGCTCGACATTTAAACAAGGCTTTGGTGCTGATGCGGTTCTAATGGTAAATATTACACGTTGGGAGAAAGTTTACGCAGTCTTAGCGGGTGGTGTTTATGTTGATCTTCAGTTTAAGATGAAGTCTACTTCTACGGATGAAATCTTGTGGCAATACTCGGTTAATCAATATATTGACACTTCTGGTAGTTCTAACGGCGGCATAATCGGTGCCTTGATTGCGACCGCGCTAACTACTGCGTTGACTAAAAACTTTACGGTTGCGGCAATAGCAAATAGTGTCGCGGTGAGTGCGCTACCCTTAGGTCCATATCATGCAAAGTTTGGTCTCGATGTTGAAGACCAAACTGTTAATCCGATATTGAGAAATTTTGATCTTCAAACCCCTGAAGTTACTAGCCAGTAAGCTCAGTCGCGGTAAGAGCGATATATTTTGAGCTTATAAAAAGGGTCCAACTAGTTAAGCCCTTTTTTATTAAAGCTAGAGCGAGGGTCGGCGAGGTCAAGCTAAAAGGCTATTACCCTTATTGCAGCTTAGTAGTTTTATTGGTTCAGTTATCACTGCTTGATGGTGCAGGAAATTGTCAAAGATTAACTTAAGTCCGACATTTTCAGTGATATTATAGATTTTTTAGCAGAGCATGCTTCATCGGCATTAATTTTTTTATAATTACTATCGAACAAACGGTTCTATATTTCGCTTATCTACTTAACTTTTAGCCTGGTCATGATCGCAGGATTCACCTCTGTGTATTCTCGATTTTCAGTAAATAACTCGCCAATTTTAAGGCAAATTTAATCATGGATTTACGCAGTAGTAATATCGAACGACTCCAGCAAGAAGATAAAATCTTTGATGTTTTGGTTCTTGGTGGTGGAATTAATGGTGCAGTTTCCGCCGCCTCATTATCCGCAAAAGGCGCTAAAGTTGCCTTGATTGATAAAGGTGATTTTGCTGGGTTGACTAGTTCAAATTCATCTAATTTGGCGTGGGGTGGTATTAAATACCTCGAGTCTCACGAATATTTTTTGGTTAACAACCTGTGTAAAAGTCGTAATCATCTGATGCGAAGCTATCCATCAACGGTTAAAGAAATTCGGTTTTTAACCACGATCGAAAAAGGCTTTCGCTTCCCTTCTTGGTTTGTTTACTTAGGCACACTTTTTTATTGGATAATTGGCCGTTTTTTCACCCAGGCGCCGGATTACATGACGGCAAAAACGATCAAGCAGCGTGAGCCGTGTATCGATACATCGAATACGGTTGGTGGCTTCGAATATTCTGATGCTTACCTATACGACAATGATGCCCGTTTTGTTTTTAATTTCGTTCGCTCGAGCATGAACTATGGCTGTGTCGCGGCGAACTATGTTGAGTCACTTGATGCGGTTCGCAAAGATGGCCTCTGGCACATAATGGCTCGCGATAATTTAACCGATGAAACGTTTACGATTAAGTCCAAAGTACTGGTAAATGCCTGTGGGCCTTATGTTGACCAGCACAATAAGCTGAGCCATCAAAAAACCGATCATCAGCATTTATTTTCCAAGGGAATCCACCTGATTGTTGATCGGATAACCGAAGAAGAAAGAATTTTGGCATTCTTTGCTAGTGATGGCCGTTTATTCTTTGTTATTCCAATGGGCAATAAAACCTCGGTAGGCACTACCGATACGCAAGTTTCCGACCCTAATGTCGAAGTCACCGAGCAAGACCGACAGTTTGTATTGGATAACATTAATCAGTTACTCGACCTAGAAAAACCAATTACTCGCGACGATATCATCGCCGAGCGTTGTGGCGTACGGCCATTGGCTCAAAAAGGTGGCGACGGTGTTGCTGATTGGGTGAAACTGTCACGCAAACATGCCGTCGATAGCAATTTTGAAGACAAGCACTTAAGTATCTTTGGCGGTAAGACAACGGATTGTATCAATGTCGGCGACGAGATTGCTGGCTTAGTTCAGAAGATGGGAATTGAACTTCCGTTTGCAGACTATATATGGTACGGCGAAGACGATGACACGGTGCGTGATGAGTTCTATCATCAAGCTAAGTTGATGGATTTAGACGCGTATACGGTAGTCGGCTCGAGCGAGCCACTGACTCAGCGTTTGTGGCGTCGATATGGCGGCGTCGCGCTTGAGTTATTGGAAGATATTCGTCAGAACCCCAAACAAGCGGATCGCTTAATGGAAAACGCCGAGTATCTTCGATGCGAAATCGAGCACACCGCGCGCTATGAAATGGTTACCAAGTTGGATGATTTTTTGCGTCGGCGGGCGAAGATTACACAGGTTTTTCGTCATCAAGATATTTTTGATGCCCCTGGGTTATTCGAGGCCTGCAAGATTTTCTTTGGTGATCAAGCCGAAGCAAAACG
>JAWUZB010000039.1:0-7974 GCA_034110505.1 Gammaproteobacteria bacterium | reverse complement strand
AGCGATGATGAAGACAAGGGCAAAGAGTCCGTGGCTGAGGGTAAAAAAGAAAGTTAGAGTTAAGCTGATTTTTATTGCTTGCTCTACCGCTTGATATCAGCTCGATCTTTATGGCCTTATAGAGAAGCTGATATCTGACCTTATTCGCTAGGCCATTTACCTCTGTTTATTGTGCGGCTTAGCGCCATCGCCAGCCCTAAAATAGTGTAAAACCAAAGTGCGTTCGCGGGTATGTGAAAATTAAAATCAACCAATCCATGCAGCAAAAATGCCGTTAAGGCGATCATGCAACCCAATAAAAGGCTTTGATAGCGTCGGCTGCCATGGTTTCTACGAAACGCCGACAGCAAGCTAGTGCAGCATAAAAATAAAGCGGAATACCATAGGCTTGCGCCAATAATTCCTTGTTCTGCTAATAATTGAAGGTGGTCATTGTGGGCATAGTCAATCAAGTAGTTTGTGTAATCACCCTCTTTGTATTGAGTAAAAATAAACTGGTAGGCGCCATTACCAACGCCGCTAAGCCAATGGTCGGTAAACATAGTCCATGTTTGTTGCCAGTGGGTCCACCTAGATGTATCGGTGTCTAACAAGCCGACAAAACTTGAGAACATATTTCCTAACCCTAACCAAAAAGCTGCCAGCAGCGTGGTCAGTAATATATAGGGTAGAATTTTCGCCTCTAGCGATTTTCTCCCGTGCCGAGCCATACCTAAGCTAAGGATTATAAGGACGGCCAGAAATAGCGCGATTAAAGCGCCTCTCGATTGCGATAGCAGCATGCCCGAGATGAGTATCAGCAATACCCCAAAAATAAAGCCAACTGGGGTAAGCACTAGTTTAATCAGTTGAAGTGCTAGGCCGCGAAGCTTACTGGATGTTTGAGTGACCGGCGATACTCTAAGAAAATATAAACATAGGCCGATAGACAGGCCGACACTCAATGATAGGTTGGCAGCGAAATGATTCTTGTTTACAAATGTGCCGCCGGCCAGACCGCCATCTGTTGGCCTCCAGAACGTAAAGCTATCACCTAACAACCTTGCCACGACTCCGTAGACGGCTTCCAGAATCGATACGCTAATGATTACGCTGAGGGTAATAAAAAGGCGCTTTTTTGAATCTACTAAACAAAGCGTCAGACATAACATCAGCAGATAAGCCAATTGCTTGTAAAATTCGATCATCGAGTGCTGAGGCGAGGCACTTAAGGTGATGAATCGTGCGTTAGCAATCAATGGCTCAGTTTCAAACCAGGCGGCTTTTAATGGACTAAGCAAAGCAAGCAAACCAGCCGGTAACGGCACGCATTGAATTAGTAAATAACCGAGTTGTAGGCCAAAGATAGCTATAATCAAACGATTATGATTCAGCGCAGAATAGGCGACAATTTTTTTGCCGCTAATCATGCTAACAATCGCTATTGTGGCAACCAGTAAATAGATTATTGCCTCTAGAAACGACCACGCCCAAACGCGATTACTTCCCAATGGAATCGGCGCCCAAGCTAGTAGCATTAAATACAAAGTATAAATCGTTCTGTTTCCACGAGAATGAGCCGCAATGTTCATTGTTGTCGATCTCGCAGTGAACGGCGTAACTGCTTTTCCCAACCAGTCTGGCTAGCAATCTTAGATATTTGCCTAGCTAGTTGGCGATCTTTCATGGCCTCGAGCACTAGTAACCATCCTTTGCGTTGTCGCTCTGCATCCAGTTCACCCCAGAAATATAAGGTCACAGCCGCATTCACTATTAACGTGCTTTGCTCTTTCGGGCCAAACTCTAGAGCCTTGTCTAAGGCCGCCAAAGTGGCTACAGTCGGGCCTTCTTTCTCGGATAAAGCCTTTGCCAACTCAGCCCATAAATCAGCGCGCGCTGGAGAACGTTGTAAGCCTTGGGTAAGATTGATTCTACCTTGCTCATAGAACAAATCAGGTTTTGAATCAGGGCTTGATAGCCGATCCAAATCAAAGTTAATACGAGCGCTTTGTAGGTGATAACGGCTATTGGCTGAGTCTAAGGCTAGCGCTTTTTGCATCGCTGAATTAGCTAAGGTTAATAAATCTTTTTTCTTTTTTGCGTCGACGCTTTTAGCCGCGGCTTCAAAGTAAAACTTAGCTGCAGAGTAGCGCAGGTCGGCTACACCATGGCTGACAGTGATACTAGCAAACCATAATAGGACCAGTGATAACAACCAATAAAGAGTCTTCTCAAGCTTGCCTAGGTGCCGCGTCTGCTTGCTCATCAATAGTCTGCTGCCGCTGACATATAGGCAATTACAGTCGCCCCTAAACTAAAAACAGAGCAGAGATGCTTTCTGCTCTGTACTAGAAAATCAGTGCTGTTAGCGACTAACAAAATCCGGTCACAAATTGCCCCAGAGTAGCGTTTATAAGCCCAGACTTAGCTAGGGCTGATTGGGCCAGCTACTGGCGGAACGATTACAGGCGGTTTGAAGGGAGGTTTCCTGTCTGGCGAAGTGAATAGATCAGGTCGACCACTGCCGGCTTTCGCTGCGGCTTTAACGTCAGGCAAACACGTGCTTGGCATTCCGCAAGGTTGTCGATCCACTCCATGATAAAAGAACACCACGGGTAATCGTTTAACTGATTGTTCTTGTGCTGCCGCAACTAAGCTAGCGCTGTCTAAGAATCGTTCGCCATCTGAATCACTAAGTAACGATATGTGCAGCGGCTTTTGTGTTTTCTGCGCGAGCCTTTTGTTTGCCTCTTGCCAAAGAGCTGGATCGATATCTTCTTTTTTGGGGATATCGAACAGCGTTGCTAATTCATCAGTACGAACCATCAAGTGATGATCACCTGTACTCCAATCTCGAACAGGCGAAACGCGTTTACCATCTGCTTCGAATCGGCTGATCACTTCTGTCGCGGTTATTTCACCGTCTTGGTTATTAATATAATCAATTTTGTCACCTTTCATCAGGCTGCCGCCAAAGTCTTCATTCGGCACACGTTCAATGTCACTGGTGGGGATGTGATTAATGTTGTTATACATAAGCATGATTGGCATTTCTGTAACACCACGTTGCTTAGCCGCCTGTAACGTAACCAGTCGATGCTCGATTATTACGCGGCGCTCTTCAGGATAAAGCCCGACTGAGATCACGTCGCTGGTTGGCTTTGCTGAACTCAAAAACCACCATGGATCTACTGGCTCAGATTTTAGTTCGCTATGTTGTTTAATTTCTTCTTGCTTGTGTTCAATAAGTTCATCAATGTCGACATTGGTATGCCCAACTCCGTTTTGCCAATCTGGCGTCTCTACGAAACGCTTATTCTCGTCAAAATACAGTTTTGCCAGATCAGCTAATGAGTTGGTTTGAGAAAGCTTATCGACGTCTATTGGTGTATCGTAGCGATGGCCCATGGCACTTGGCGAGCTACAAACCCAACCGGGTAGGCTCGGCAAAAGAGCTTCAGCCGTATTCACATAGTTCTCTGCGCTTTCAGGTCGAGAGTGACTCATTAAATAAGTCACATCGGCTAGGGTTAGGCCACGGCCAACAGCGCTCATGATGATCGACGTTGGCGAGTAACCTTTGTCTAATAAATTATCGATATATTCTTGATAGTGTTCGGTTAGACCGTCAGGCCCTTCAGCCTCACTCGCGGCTAAATCATTTTGTAAAAAATAATCCGTTGCGTTATCAGCATAAGCATTGCTGGCTGTTATCATGAGCGCTATTACTACTGATGTTTTCTTGGGAAATAATTTCATATTGACACCATTAATTTAAAGTTCTTATTGATAGCTATATACCCTGCCATTATGCCAGAATGCTCTCAACATATTTAGAGGTTTTGAGACGAAAATATGTGTCTAATTGTAAAAAGTGCTGGTGATTACGAGGCAGCGCTAAGGTTAAGCCGCCGTAATCTCAGCTATTGACTCGGTTGATATACCGGTCTAAGGCTGCTTTATGCAAATAGAAACGAAGACCAGTCGTTATACGCAGTTGATGCACTGCTGGTAATTCTTTATATTAAGGTTACAAAAACATGCTCAACAACTAATGCCTTGCTGGAAGCCAATTTGACCTTTGTTATTACATGCGCGCAATTCGGAAAGCCAAGTGAGGCGACGACAAACTCGCCCTCTGGGCGAGCCCGACGGGTCTGATGAAAACAATAACGCTGTCAGCCAACACCTCTTGGTACCTGTATAATTTTCGTGGCTCGACTATTCGTCGGCTGTTACAGGATGGCTTTACGGTGGTATGTTTGTCGCCCGATGATGGCTATGGTGACAAGCTAGAACAAGAGTTCGGTTGCCAGTGGCAGGAATTGACGATGGACAATCTCGGCAGCAATCCATTAAAGGATATAGCGCTGTTAGTGCGTTTTTGGCGACATTATTGGCGATTAAAACCACTCGCCGCATTTCACTTTACGATTAAAAACAACGTTTATGGCACCTGGGCAGCGCGCTTGCTTGGTATTCCTGCAATAAACAATGTATCGGGTCTTGGCACCACGTTTATCCGTTCTGGGCTAGTGGCTCAGGTGGTTCGACTGCTTTACAAAACGAGTATGCCATTAGCGACTCGTGTGTTTTGTCAAAATCAGGAGGATTACCAATTGCTGATTGAGCAGCAATTGGTGCCGGCCGATTTATTACAGTTATTGCCCGGTTCTGGAGTCAATTTAGAGCACTATAGTCCACAGAAAAAGCAACAACACCAAGGAGTATTTCGGTTTTTATACGCAGGTCGCATGTTGGCCGACAAAGGCTTGCGAGAGCTGATTGAGGCGATGCAAAATCTGAATCGGCCTGTGCTCCAATGCGAGTTGTGGTTGAGTGGCTTTGCCGATGCGCAAAATGTATCAGCCATCTCACTCAGCGAGCTTCAACAGTGGGGCCGTTTGCCAGGTGTTAAATGGATGGGATCAACCGACAACATGGTGGACATTTACGCGCAAGTCGATGCGGTTGTTTTACCGTCTTATCGAGAGGGCATGCCACGTGGTTTACTCGAGGCCGGAGCCATGGGGTTGCCCTCTATAACCACCGATGTGCCCGGCTGCCGCAACATAATTAAGCACCAATTCAACGGCCTCATTTGTGAGGTTAAAAATAGCTTGGCCTTGCAGCAGTCAATGCAACAACTATTAGATATGCCGCTAAATAACCAGAAAATTCTCAGTGTCAATGCTCGACAGCATGTGCAGGACAACTATGATGAAAGTCTCGTTGTTGAGGCCGCCATGCAAGCAATCTCGAACATCGTCGACCAATAAAGCATGAGTGTTAAACCACATTCTGAGGCACGGGAATGGATAGCCAGTGCATTGTCGGGCCAAGCTGGTTTGGTTTTTCCTGACGTCTTGTCATCGCAATCTGTGTTAGCACAAAGCGAAGAAGAGGGCGTCACAGCCTTGCTTTACCATGTTCTGCAACAAGCGGGGCGGCTAGACTCTTTGCCTCAGGTGTTGCTTGCCAGTATGCAAAAAATTAATCGAAAACATATTGCCGCCGATATCGCCACTCAATCAGAGTTGAGCCATCTGATGAGCATTCTTTATCGGCATGATCTTGACTTCATAATGCTAAAGGGCGAGGCACTTAGTCATTCAATCTATCCACAAGCCCATCTCCGAACCAAGCTCGATATAGATCTTATGTTTGCTAGTAAAGATGAGTCAGAGCGAGCATGGAAGGTTCTTCAAAGTGAAAATTTCGAACGAATGCTGAGTCAAAAAGGAACCTTTGTTGGCTATCAATTTGTTTGCCATAAAGAGTATTCAGCTAGTTTCCGAATAGTTTTTGATATACATAATGAGATCACTAATTATCTTTGGTTTAATCGCCGGCTCGGATATCAAACCCTGCTGGAAAATTCTTGTTTTATACAAATAGAGCAAACCAACGTGAGAGTCTTGAACACGCTTCATGCCTTGATTCATGCCTGTGTTCATCGCATTACCAATATATCAAAAGGAACCGCAGATCGGCTGATATGGCTATATGATATTCATTTGCTGAGTCAACGCCTGAGCGACAGCGAATGGCGAGCTTTAGTTACAGTGTGCTCTGACAAAGACCTCAGTGCAATTGTGTTGCAAGGCTTGCAAAGCTCTCAGCAGCATCTAGCCAGTTCGCTGCGACCTAGCCACATAAACCGGTTAAGCGCCAACGCACACAACGAACGTGACCCATTTACTAAAAAAAGCCGTCGCATCCAGATGTACTGGCAAGACTTTATGCTCAACAAAGGGTTCGCCAACAAGCTAACCCAGCTTCGAGAGCGAGTTTTCCCACCAGCTGACTACATGCTTAAACGCTATCGTTTGGATAGTAGCCGCTGGTTAGCATTCTATTATTTGAAGCGGATTATTGCCGTCATCATCAGGCGCTAAGTAGCCGCCACCACCCGTCATCCTGAGCCACCACCGCCCGTCATCCTCAGCCGCCACCACCCGTCATCCTGAGCTCAGCCGAAGGATCTCAACACTATCCTCAAATTCATCCTCTGACCCGAATGGCACTAAGTTAAGGCTTTTAGCATGGAATATTCTCGGCAAAAAAGGTCGTGAAAGTGTATAACTGCCATGCAAATACGACTCCATTGTTCCCTGGCTTTCACTTACCAACACTTCGAAGAACACCTCGCACAGACCGTCAAAAAGCGGTTGATGAGTTAGCGAAAATAAAGCAAAAGTCATTCAGCGAAATGGCTGAATATCTTGCTCATATTGTTCCAACAGCGCCACTACAAAAGTCTCTATCTGGCACTATGAGCCGGAACAGAATCTTCAGTAAAGAAAATACGTTTTGGGCTTTTTTTTCACAGATATTAGATGCTGATGGAGGTTGCCAAGAAGTTGTTCGGAAGCTTCAAGCTGTTGCCGCAATGTATGCCAAACCAATGCCGCCGACAGCGGTCGATGGGGCACAATAAACACAGCTAACGGGGTTTATACCAATATCGGTTCTTTCGGTACTGCGCGCGGCTCTATTGGTAATACTATCTTTATTGTCTTATTAGGTGATGTCGACGGCCTGGCCGTTGAAATTGTAATTGATACAAGTGGCACCGGTTCTGTAACAGGTAACTATTATGATACGCACCGTCGATCAGCTTCTGGGGCGGATGACCTATTGTTCAAAATCAACCCAGCAACAGGAGCGCATATTCCTAATGCCTTTGGTGCCGGAGTAGATTACGTTACGATTAAGTCTGATGCAATTGGCCTCGAAGATATTGATGATATCGCGTTTGACCCCGAAACCGGTGAGCTGTATGGCACTTCAAATGATAGTGACGAGGACCGGCTGATTTTAATCAATAAGGAAACTGGGGTCGTTACCAATATCGGCGTTATGACCGGCGGCGAAGATATGGAAGGCTTAAGCTTTTGGGGGGATCTGTTAGTCGGCACTACCGGTGCCAATAGCTCGGATGTGGACGATGCATTTTTTTCGATCAATGAAAGCACGGGCGCCGTTACATTACTTGGAACAAGCTCTGGCAATGATGGCGATTTTGAAGGGTCAGCGTGCCCCACAACTTTTTCATTTTCAGTTGACCCTGTGTTTGCACCCGCGGAAAGTAGCCCAGTCGAAACCGTATTTGGTTTAGATGTTGGAGATTTGCCAACCGAGTATGGTGACCCAACACATCTACTTGACGGCTTTAACGGTAGTAGCATAGCCAGTCTAATGTTGGGCACAAATGTAGATGATGACTTCGATGACCTCCGAGGCGTCGATGCACTGGGCGATAATAACGATGACGATGATAACGATAGCGTTGAAGATGAAGATGGAGTCGTATTTAATTCCCCAGCAGGAGGCGATCGAGGGCAGATTATAGCGACTGTAACCGTCACTAATACCACAGGCAGTGGTGCTTTTGTTTGTGCTTGGCTTGATCGTTGTGATGGTGCCGGCGTGCCATCGGGCACTCTGAGTGCTCAAGGTGATGATGGTACTGGTAGTGTTTGTTTGCCAATA
>JAWUZB010000038.1:0-10618 GCA_034110505.1 Gammaproteobacteria bacterium | reverse complement strand
ATTACCGCAGGCGCATTTTACCTATGGCCGTTTAGATAACCCCACTCTAGGTGCAACCGTTGGCGCTGAGAATGTTGATGGCACAGTCGGTGATGCGATGTTTTACAATGGCGCAGGTATTCCTCCACAGGTCGGCACAGATGTTCATGTGAACACGCTTGATGGGGGTTCGGCTACCCTAGGTTTTCAAGTTGAAACCGATTGCAGCAGCGATAATGTTGTTAACCAAGGAAACTTATCAAACAGTGCTGCTAATGAAGTGGCTATTGCCGCTACCTCATGTGAGTAATCACGCTTAAGTAAGTTTGATTAAAGGAGTAGAGAGAAATCTCTACTCCTTTTTTTGTGACTAATATAGGCCAATAATGTTGGCTTCTAAAACTTTGCTACTTACCTAGAATAGTCGAACCAAACCTATTTACTAAGGTTCACTTAGATGTCGCTTTGAGTAGTGGCCGGTGTTTCTGCTCGGTCCGCTGGACAGTAGCTTGGCATGCCATGCACGCTACTATGGTAGCGATAATGCTTACCGTTGGCCCCGAGCACAATTAATAGCCCCGGTCGTAATGCTTGAGTGTATAAACCACCGGCTTGAGGGCAGCCCATCGCACCTGAGCGCCAGGTGACCTGGGAAGCGGATAAGGGAATGATTACTTTGCCCTCGATATTAAGCCGTTGCGCTAGATCTTTTGTAGCCGTTTTAATTTGCTTATCTCTAGTAAGCTTTGCAGGTGCTTTTTCAGGCATGACTCCCTTCTCAAGTTGTTTCGCTGTAATCTTGGTTTTGCTAATTTCAGATTTCACGGGTGTCTCGCTTTTGGTCGCACAGCCACTGGATATAGTGTTCACAGCGAGCAAACTAAGGCCTAGATAAAGAGCACGTTTGCTAAGCTGCGATGAATTAGATCGATGATAGTATTTCATGATTTTTAGCTCTTAACATTATTTGTGCTAAGCATAACTTGGATACTAGAGCGAGCGCTCTTAGTTTGTCAAAAGGTAACGTTTTCTAGTTATTCATGGTGTTTTACGGGTTGCGTATAAATCGTGTTAATTTGATCGATCCTAATTTTTCTCTCAATAACTACCCTGAAATATACAATTAAAGATCCAGTCCAAGGCGACGATCGAGTTGGGCGTTTCATTTACTGATTGGTTTAAGCAAGCGAGTTTGCAGTTTCTGCAACAATGGTCTAACTGTTTGCTAACAGCAGAATAATGCTTAGGCTAAAGCTTAGAATTTTGATGTTTTTTCGGTTTACAGTTTTAGTCGCATGATTGCCGCTTCTGTAAACTTCGATAGAGAGTCTGAAACGTTGGTTTCAAAAAAACAATAACTCGAAATTGGTGTAAATCTGCTTCGACTAGCTACCGCTTAGCGTTTTTTTTCTCGGCGATGGTTTTTTCTGTAGCACTTAGAATGCCTCGAAGAATATTCAGTTCTAATACATCAGGTTCAGCGCGGCTATATAGATGGCGTAAGCGTTGCATGGTCTCGCCTTGGTGTGGTCGTAGGAAGGATATATCTCGTAGCACCGTTTCCAGGTGCTGGTAAAATAATTCAAGCTGATTCGAGGTCGGTAATTGGCGATTCGCCCGAATACTTTCAGGAGAATTAGCCGCTAGCGATGTTTTGAATATCTCATAGCTAAGCGTTTGTACCGCTGACGCCATATTCAAGGAACTGTATTCTGGGTTGGCTGGAATAGTGACACGGTATTTAGCGAACTGAATGTCTTCGTTGTGAAGCCCCATTCTCTCTGGGCCAAAGATTAGGGCTACTGGATTTGTTTCGGCAGAGCTAAGTAGTATTTCTGCGGCTTCACTTGGGTTTACTTCTGGTAGATCATAACCACGAGGCCTCGCGGTGCTAGCGATCACCGCGGTGCAATCTTTAATTGCATCTGTAATCGATTCATGGATCGAGGCATTGGCTAACACATCTGTGGCACCAGCCGCCATCTTCACGGCTTCATCTGAGGGGTAGTCTTTGGGAGATACCAAGGCTAGGTCAGTCAACCCCATGGTTTTCATTGAGCGCGCAGCCGAGCCGATATTGCCGGGATGGAAAGTGCGCACCAAAACGATGCGAATATTGTTGAGGCTCATTTAGCGATCAAGGGGGTAATAAAAGTTAACCAATTATAGCGTTTTGACCGAGCATAGTAATGATCTTAATATCGTTCTGTTCGTGTGGAGGCCAAATTTTTCTTAATCGATTTAAAGTTTTCTTCAACCGAACTACCCATCTTCAATGCCACGCTAGTTGCTAACATATCGACCACAGCAAGGTGCATAATGCGCGAAGTCATTGGTGTGAATAAGTCGGTGTCTTCGGCGGCGATGGCATTTAAAACAAAGTCGCATTGGCCTGATAGTAATGAGCCCTGTGAGGTGATGCCAATAATAGTGGCGCCTCTTGCGCGAGCTATTTCGGCGTTGACAACCATCGCGTCGGTGCGGCCGGTGTAAGAGATAAAAACGCCCACGTCGTCTTTATCAAGCATCGAACACATCATGCGTTGATTAATAAAGTCCGCATGGGCGATTACCGGCATGCCGAAGCGGAAAAATTTGTGCTGTGCATCGAGCGCTACCGAACTTGAGGCTCCCATGCCGAAGAAATTGACACTCTTGCATTTTGCGATCGCGTTGGCCGCGGCGTCTAAAGATTCCGGGCGAATGGTATTGCCCAAGGATTGAATGCTACTTTGAACCGAGTTGATAATCTTGCTGATGACCATGCTGGTACTGTCATCGCGATCTAAGTTCTCGACAAATAGCCGGCCGTTTGAGGATATTTCTTGGGCCAGTCGTAGTTTGAAGTCGGGATAACCGTCACAGCCTAATTTGTGGCAGAAGCGATTTACCGTTGGCTCACTGACCTCTGCTTGTGTTGCTAGCGACGCAATGGATTTATGGATTACTAGACTAGGTTGCTCTCGGATGATGGCGACCAGTTTTTTATCAGACTTACTTAAGCGGATTTGATCACTGCTCATTAACTGCAGTAAAGAGGCTTGTGCTTGCATGGTCTGGCTCCAATGGTATCTCTAAAGGGTTATTAACGGGGTATTCAATTATTCCCTCAAGAGCATATTTTTATTTTTTGTAATTAAGTTTCAATAATAGTCAATTATTATACAAACTCTAGCCTATTTTTAACTTTATCGTCTTTTGTTTATCAAAGATCTTGATTGTTAGGCGTAAATTAGCCCTCGCATATTGATTATAAAAGAAGCTTTAAATGTAGTGTAGTTACATTAACGTAGACTTTTTCGTTACTTATTGAAATTAAATTACATTTTGTGGTAATATTTAGGCATATTAGTACATCAACTCGGTCAATCACGTCCGATACAAATCCAGACTCACGGTTGTGTATCGCTGGTGTCCTCAACCCTAATTAGTAAACTTCGAGAAATATGGTTATGTATAAGATAGCAATCAATGGTTTTGGACGTATCGGCCGTAACGTATTGCGTGCCATGTACGAATACAATAAACATCAGCAGATTCAAATAGTGGCTATTAATGATTTGGGTGAGGCTGCGATCAACGCACACCTCCTAAAGTATGACACTGTGCATGGAGAGTTTGCTAAAGATGTCAGTGTCGAAGGCGACTCATTGCTGGTTGATGGCGATAAAATAAGAGTATTTTCGGAACGAAATCCGGCTGATCTACCATGGGCAGAGTTAGGTGTAGACCTGGTTCTTGAATGTACTGGTTTTTTTACCACGCGTGAAACGGCCGGCGCCCACATTCGAGCCGGCGCTAAAAAAGTATTGGTCTCGGCACCAGGGAAAGACTTAGACGCCACTATCGTTTATGGCGTTAACGATGATGTTCTCACCGCCAGCGATGTATTAGTCTCAAACGCGTCATGTACTACCAACTGCTTAGCGCCAATCGCTAAGGCATTACACGACCAATTAGTGATCGAAAAGGGTCTAGCCAACACCGTACATTCATACACTAATGATCAACGGTTAAACGACGTGTATCACACCGACTTACGCCGAGCTCGCGCAGCGGCTCACTCAATGATTCCCTCAAAAACGGGCGCTGCTGCGGCTATCGGCCTTGTTGTGCCAGCGCTAGCCGGTAAGTTAGATGGTTTGTCTATTCGAGTTCCTACCTTAAACGTGTCGCTATTAGACTTAACCGTGAATGTCGGTCGAGAAACTACAGTAGAAGAAGTGAACAGTATTTTACAAGCCGCGGCAGAGAAATCGATTGGCGGCGTATTCAAGATTAATACCTTACCGCTAGTGTCGAGCGACTTTAATCATAACCCGGCATCTAGTATTGCCGATGTTACGCAAACACGGGTAATCGGTAACATGGTTAAAATTCTGGCTTGGTATGACAATGAGTGGGGCTTCTCGAACCGAATGATTGATACCGCTAGTCGGATGCTTGAGTTGGGTAATCAACTAGAGCTATCTAAAGCGAGTTAAGGCTTAGTTACTCGATAAAGCTTTTTCGACAGTAATAATAAACAATAGAGCCTAACAAGGAATGCGCGAGCTGTTTTCTTTTACTATTAGATTAAAGCGTTTTCCTGTTTAAATATTTTTCGTGGAACGGACGTGTTTTAGCAAGGATGCTATTTTTAATGGCTTGCAATTGAAGCTTTAAAGTCGATTAAATAAACCGAACCTTAGATTTTTAGCTATAAAACTATCAGCTATATAGGGAGCTTTATTAGTATCGGTTTACTGTTTTTATTCGGCCGCGTAGGTGATGCTGATGCACCACCATATCGACCATTATTCAGCGCTCATCTTACGCGCGAAAACGCTAGCACCCAATAGGCCAGGATTTTTATGAGTAATTAACCAAGTTGGCAAATCGACCATCAGATGACTATGCCGGCCCTTGTTTTCAAAGCCTTTTCTGAAACGGCTAGCCGCTAGTTGAGCGGGGTAGCGTTGGCAGATTCCGCCGCCAATAAAAATACCGTTATAAGCCCCTAAGGCCAGTGCGATATCGCCAGCAACTTGGCCAAGCATCTCGAAAAATAAATCGAACGTTTCTTCGCAGATAGGGTCGGTTTTGTTGATGCCCGCTACCGCTATGTCGGCGGCAATAAGGCCTGGATTATCCTGCCCATGAATAGCGCATAAGGCTTCATGAATATTAACTAGCCCCGGACCCGATAATAGACGTTCGCGTGAGATGCGATCATCGAATTTTTGATGCAGGTGATTTAAAATTTCCCCTTGTAATTGGTTCTCAGGTGAAAAGCCGGCATGGCCGCCTTCAGTAACAAGCGGTATCAATTTGTTGTCTCGGCGCAATAGCCCTGACATTCCTAGACCACTGCCTGGCCCAAGTGCGCCGACTGTATAATCGCTATCTGGTAAAGGCTGCCAATCACCACCAATATTGATAACGTCGTTTTCAGCAAGACTGCTTAGGCTATATGAAATCGCTTCCCAGTCATTCAACAGACTAACCTGTTGAGTATTGTAGCGTTTGCGTAGATCGGCACAGTCGATCGACCAGTGGCTATTAGGGAATACTACTTTCTCATCTTTAATAGGCCCTGCAACAGCTAACACGATAGCGCCTAATTGCTCAATATTGTGAGAGCTCAAATACCTGTCAATAGCATCGCTAACGTGCTCAAATTCAGCCGCTTCTAGAGTTTGTGCAGCGCTAAAATAGTGCGGTGCGTCGGTACTCAAAGCGAAGCGTGCATTAGTCCCGCCAATGTCGGCGATCAATATGGGCTGGTGATTCATGATTGGACCCTGTTCATTAATAGGTGTGGTGATATGATCATTACTATGTTGCTGGGTAATAGGCGCTTAAAGTCATCTTTATTCTAAGGTCTGTTTAATTTACTTTGGTGCTTTTTGGGCATATCAAACAAGTTTTTTATAATCCCCACGACTTAGTAGACTGGTTGTCTAACTTAGGCTTGCCTATCGATGATCAGAGTGAATAAAATCACAATCAGTTTGTAATAATCTAACATTTTACATAAAATATGTAAATAAATTACATAATCGTACTGAGAGCTTACACAATGGGTCTCGTCGGTGGTATCAAGAGAGGAGTTTCGATGCTTAATATATGCAATATCGTAATCGTTGGCGGCGAAGGTGATTTAGCCTTTCGTAAACTTTATCCAGCGCTTTATAGCCTTCACAAAGAAAACCTACTGGCCGACTGCACCAAAATAGTCGGCTTCGGGCGAGGCAAATTTAGTTATGAAGACTTTCTCACAAACATGCGAAAGTGGACCGAAGCAAGTGAATACGTAAAGTCGGTCGACGAAGAAACATGGACGGCTTTTGCTGAACGCATCATGCATTTCGATGGTGACGCTACGTCAGCAAAAGACATCAAACGCCTGCAAAAAGAGATGGGCCCAGAAGAGATTGTTTTCTACCTCTCTACCCCGCCTTCAATTTTTGCTCCAATCTGCAAAGCCATGGGCGAAGCGGGTGTGGTAACCGCCAGCACGAGGCTTGTGGTTGAGAAGCCATTGGGTGAATCATTAGCGTCGTTTAACGTGATTAACGACACTCTATTTGAAACATTCGAAGAGCATCAAATTTATCGAATTGACCATTACCTTGGCAAAGAGACAGTACAGAATTTACTCGCACTGCGATTCGCCAATATCTTTTTCGAGCCACTTTGGAATCGTAACTATATCGACCACGTTCAAGTAACTGTTGCCGAGAATGTTGGGGCCGGAGGTCGTTGGAATTATTACGATGAATCTGGCGCATTGCGCGACATGGTACAAAACCATCTACTGCAACTTGTGTGTATGGTGGCGATGGAATTTCCTGCGCGCAATGAACCCGATGATATTCGCGATGAAAAACTTAAAATCATTCGTTGCCTAAAGCCGATTGATGCCTCTAATGTGCATACAAATACGGTTCGCGGACAATACACGCGAGGCTCAGTTGATAATAAATTAGTACCTGGCTACGTAGAAGAAAAAGACGCTAAAGCGTCTTCTAAAACTGAGACGTTTGTCGCCATTAAAGCCGAGATTGAGAATAATCGCTGGCAGGGGGTGCCGTTTTATTTGCGCACTGGCAAGCGTATGGCTGATCGTTATTCTGAAATCGTGATTCAATTTAAACCGGTTATTTTCAAGTTTATCGATGTTGATCCAAATGCCTTGAATAGCAACCAATTAGTTATCCGTTTGCAGCCTAATGAAGGCATTGAGATGAAGATGATGAACAAGGTTCCAGGTTTGAACGAAAACATGGAGTTGCAAAACGTCGGTCTTAACTTATCGTTTGAAGAAGCCTTTGAAGATCATCGCAGCCCAAGTGCGTACGAGCGACTTATTTTAGACGTAACACGTGGTGACCAAACCTTGTTCATGCGTTCAGATGAATTACGCGGTGCTTGGGAGTGGGTAGATGGCATGATCGACGGCTGGGAAGTGGCTAAACAAATGCCACAGAAATATAAGTCAGGCTCTACCGGCCCTGATGATGCATTGGGCTTGCTAATTAAAGATGGTCGTAAATGGCAAGATTTTGAAGGGTAGAGGCTAATGAACTCGAATTATACGTTACATCAAGGCGCTGACGCGCAAAGCTTAGCCGAGCATTTGGCTGGAGAAGTTGCACAGCAAATTTTTAAAGCAATCAATGAAAAAGGCTCGGCCGTACTTGCCTTATCCGGTGGTTCGACTCCCAAGCCTTTGTTTGAAGCTCTTGTCGAGCATGACATTGATTGGGCTAAAGTGATTATCACTCTAGTCGATGAACGATGGGTCGATCAAGATCATGTCTTATCTAATGCGGCGTTCATGAAAACGTATCTGCTTGATAAGTTACCTGACTCGGTTCGATTCGTTCCCCTCTATCAAAAAGCTGAAACGGTTGAAGCGTCGCTGCCATTTGTAATCTCTGACTATCTGCAGATTACTAATTCTACGGTCGACGCGCCACGGTCATTTGATATCGTAATTCTTGGTATGGGTAGTGATGGTCACACCGCATCATTTTTCCCAGATGCGGAAAATATTGATGAGCTAGTTGATATTGATTCGAATGAGGCCTTGCTAAGTTGTAAATCGCCAAGCTCGCAAGTTGAGAGAGTAACTTGGAGCTTGCCAGTATTACTAAACACCAATTTTCTGGCCTTACATTTTACTGGTTACGATAAGAGAGTTGTATTTGAAGTGGCAAGCGAAAATGGCGATAGCCGCATGCTGCCTATACGCAGTGTTTTATTTCAAGACCGAGTCGGCTTAAATGTCTACTACGCAGACTAGGTTATCTAAATCATCGAAAAACTATTCAGTTATTAAGACGATAAGCTAACAAGATTAAATTAATTATGACTATTAAAGAAATTACCGACCGTATTATCGAACGAAGCAAAGATACTCGCGCTGAGTACTTGACTATGATTGACGCGATGCATAATGCACCTCCGACTCCAGATCGACTGTCGTGTAGTAATTGGGCTCACGTTGTTGCCGCTGAATCGGCGGATATTAAAAAGTCCATGCCGGCCGGGCAGGGCGCTAATATCGGTATTGTTACCGCCTATAACGATATGCTGTCAGCACACCAACCGTTTGCCCAGTACCCAAATATCATTAAGCTAACGGCTAGAGACCTAGGTGCCACAGCGCAGGTTGCTGGTGGAGTGCCGGCCATGTGCGACGGTGTGACTCAAGGTCAACCGGGTATGGAAATGAGCCTGTTTAGTCGTGATGTGATCGCGCTCGCAACCGCAGTCTCATTGAGTCACGATGTTTATGACGCGGTAATGTGTCTTGGTGTATGCGATAAAATCGTTCCGGGCTTGATTATTGGTGCATTGCAGTTTGGCCATCTACCGGTGATGTTTGTGCCAGCGGGACCAATGCCATCGGGTTTGCCGAATAAAGACAAGGCACTTGCGCGACAGAAATTCGCGGCTGGTGAAATAGATAAGGCCGAGTTGCTAGAAAGCGAATCGGCTTCTTACCACAGTGCCGGAACCTGCACTTTCTATGGCACCGCCAACACCAATCAAACCTTAATGGAAGCGCTTGGTTTACAGCTGGCGGGAACGTCCTTTATTAACCCTGGCACATTGTTACGCACTGAACTAACAAAAGAGTCAGTGCGCAGACTTCTTGATCAAACATCTAAGGGGTCTAATTATCGACCGATGGCCGAAGTTGTGACTGAAAAATCAATAGTTAACGCCATGGTGATGCTAATGACCACCGGTGGTTCAACCAATTTGACCTTGCATTTGATCGCTATGGCGGCCGCTGCAGGAATTCAAATTAACTGGCAGGACATGGATCACATTTCCCGTATCACGCCGTTGTTAGCCAACGTTTACCCGAATGGTCAGGCGGATGTAAATCACTTCGAGCATGCCGGTGGTTTGCCTTACTTGGTCGGCCAGCTGCGTTCTATGAAGATGCTGAATGAGGATGTGGTTAATGTCATGGGAGAAGGCTTAGACGCCTATACTCGGAAGCCGAAAATTGATGCCGATCGAAATATTTCTTGGGGCGAGCCGATTATAGAAAGCGGTGATGACACAATACTGGCTACCTTGTCTAAACCATTTGCAGCCGAGGGAGGCATGAGAATTGTCACTGGTAATATCGGTACCGGAGTGGTGAAAATTTCGGCGGTCGCTAGTCAGTACCAAGTAATTGAAGCGCCTTGCAAGATCTTTGATACTCAGGATGGCTTAAAAACGGCTTTTGAAGCCGGTAATTTGAATTGTGACCACATAGCCGTGGTGCGTTTTCAGGGCCCTGCTGCAAATGGTATGCCAGAGTTACATAAGCTCACTCCTTACTTAGGTATCTTGCAAGACAAAGGCTTTAAGGTTGCTCTGGTAACCGACGGTCGTATGTCTGGCGCTTCTGGCAAGGTGCTTACCGCTATGCACGTAAGCCCAGAAGCCAAGAAAGGCGGGCTGCTTGCCTACTTGAAAGAAGGCGACGTAGTGCGTGTCAATAGTCATACGGGCGAGCTCAGCACTTTAGTTAACGAAGCCGAGCTGGCTCAACGTGAGCCGGCTGAGGAACCCAAAATACTACAAACTTTAGGTCGAGGCTTATTTGAAAAAATGCGTGCCGTGGTCGGTGAATCAACAGCCGGCGCGTCGTTCATAATCAAATAAAAAGATCAGAATAAGATCGAAAAAAGTAGCGTAGAAAATTAGCTACAGGAAAACAGCGTGAATAATGAAATGTTAGTGAGTGAGATGTTGAACGGCCAAAAAGTAGTGCCGGTAGTGGTTATCGAAAACCAAGCCCAAGCGATGGGCCTCGCGCAAGCGCTGTTAGATGGCGGTGTTAATGTAATCGAAATTACTTTGAGAAACGACTATGAAATAAAAGCCATAGAGGTGATAAAGCGGAATTTTCCAGACATGGTTGTGTTGGCTGGAACGGTAAATTTGGCCGCGCAAATGGTGGCCGTGGTGAAAGCCGGCGTTGATGCGATTATTAGCCCGGGGATTACCGAAAGCCTTTTGAAGACAGCTAAACAGCAGGGTATTCCGTATTTACCCGGCGTCGCCACTGCCTCGGATGGGCTGCTGGCTATGGAGTACGGCTTACGTGAGTGTAAGTTATTTCCGGCAACGGTGGTCGGTGGAA
>JAWUZB010000037.1:0-13317 GCA_034110505.1 Gammaproteobacteria bacterium | reverse complement strand
AAACTCTCGATGTAAGGCAACATAACTGTTGTAGCTGTTAGAATT
Source organism: Gammaproteobacteria bacterium (assembly GCA_034110505.1). Taxonomy (GTDB): domain Bacteria; phylum Pseudomonadota; class Gammaproteobacteria; order Arenicellales; family Arenicellaceae; genus Arenicella. The sequence continues at coordinate 13,272 of JAWUZB010000037.1, read as the reverse complement.
CGGTAAGGCTAATTGCTCGATCGCGAAAGTCCGCAACTGTCTGGATAATAAAAGTTGTGCCTTTAATGGTTGATCGGCGTTTTTAATCGCCTTGTCTAGCGGCACTCGTGCAAGCATCAAACGACTATGTCCTATAATGCTTTGGGAATAGTAGGAAACTGTCGAGCAGCCGCTTAAAATCATGCATATAGCTAAAACAATAGCCCGCTTAGCACTGTTTAGGAAGGGTGTGTTGCTCATTGTCTATTAGTGTAAGTTATTGATCTAGCCAAATAAAGCCAAGGCTTACAGACAGCTGCATTGGCTAATCTAGAACAAACCAGCAAGACAAAAAAATGGCCTCTGTAACACAGAAGCCATTTTTGATTAATACCGCCCTTAAGTAGCCGCCAATACAATGGCTTTAACTCTTGCTGCGTTCCTTATTCTTACGTTGTGCATAATCTGATTTACCAGCCTTAGAAGAGTCCCCGCGGTCACGTTTTTTCGAACTGTAAGATTTCTTCTTCGGCTCACCATCATGATCAGATGATGCACTTGAGCGATCAGACTTAAGCTCTGATGATGCTGGCGTAACTCCGTCGAAAATAGCGATTTCCAATGGTCGACCGGCAACTCGAGCACGTCTTAAGATGCCCATAACTTCTTTAGGCATATCGGCTGGTAAATCGACGGTAGAATAGTCATCACGAATTTCGATCTCACCAATGTACTTACTCTCTAACTCGGCTTCATTGGCAATTGCACCAACGATATTACCTGGTTTTACCTGGTTACGACGGCCAACGTCTAAACGAAAACGTTGCATCTTTACTTCAGGGTGAGCTTTCAATGGCGTAGCATTTTTACTTGGCACTGGCTTATCTTCATAGCTACGTTCACGGCGTTCGCCACGTTCACTGCGCTCACCACGACCTCTTTCATTACGTCCACCACGATCGCCTCGGCCTCGTTCTTTATCATCACGATCAAAGCCAGCACTGGAGTGAGTAGACTTGGCTTCGCGAGCCATGGTTGCTTCGTCTAATACCAAGGAGGTTTCGCCTTGAGCTAAAAATGCAGTGGCTGCGGCGATTTGCTCAACGCTGACTTCTTTATCTTTTTGAAGTTCCGTTATCATTTGTGAGAAAAAATCTAAGTTCTCACTATTGATAGTTGCCAGAATGCTGTCTTTAAAACGTTCTACGCGGCTTTTATTAATATCCGCAATGCTTGGTAGATCCATTGGCGTAATTGGCTGCTTAGTCGCACGCTCAATTGAAAACAACATACGCTTTTCGCGCGGAGCGACAAACAAAATAGCCTTACCCGAACGCCCTGCTCGACCTGTACGGCCGATACGGTGAATGTAGCCTTCGGTGTCATGCGGCACGTCATAGTTAATTACGTGGCTAATTCGTTCTACGTCTAAGCCACGAGCCACCACATCGGTAGCGACCAGGATATCTAACTTTCCGTTGCGCAGACGATCGATAATTTTCTCGCGATTAGCTTGAGGAATATCGCCATTCAACGCCTCACTTCGAAAGCCGCGTGCCGATAGCTTATCAGCTAATTCGACGGTAGCATTCTTTGTTCTTACGAAAACAATAACGCCCTCGCTGTCCTCGCTTTCTAGTATGCGGGTAATTGCGTCTAGCTTATGCACACCACGAACAATCCAGTAGCGCTGAGATATGTTTGCACCTGTTGCGGTTTTACTGGCAATCTTGATATGCACAGGATCTTGCAAGTGTTGATCTGCAACGCGCTTTACTTCACTTGGCATAGTTGCTGAAAATAAGGCTATCTGACGATCAGGTGGCGATTGCTCTAGCACCCATTTAACATCGTCAATAAATCCCATTCTTAGCATTTCATCAGCTTCGTCTAGAACCAATGCCTTTAAGGCATCTAGTGACAGCGTTTTACGACGCATGTGAACCATAACACGGCCAGGTGTGCCGACCACAACCTGAGCACCGCGATTCAACTGCTTTAATTGAATAGTGTATGACTGGCCACCGTAAATAGGCAATACATTGACACCCTTAAGGTGCTTAGCATATTGCTGGCATGCTTCGGCAACTTGAATAGCCAGCTCACGCGTAGGCGCTAGAATTAATAGCTGCGGTGCACGGTTATTTGGGTCTATGTTGGCCAATAGTGGCAAGGCAAAAGCAGCTGTTTTACCAGTACCTGTTTGCGCCTGACCCAATAGGTCACGGCCCTCTAACAAGGGTGGAATGGCTTCTGCTTGAATCGGCGAAGGTTGTTCATAACCTTGATCAACCACGGCCTGTAAAATAGGCGCGGGCAGATTTAGATCGGTAAATTTAATTGAGGTAGTTTCAGACTTATCTGACATGTTTGGCTCCGGTGCTTAATCTCCTTTGCTAAGGCAAATAGGATATAAACAACCATATATTAGACGTTACGGGCTCTGTTGCACTCGCTATCTCTTTTATCTGCGTCTGTAATTGCGCTGAGATTTAACGTCCAATCGGGCCCTAAAAAGCCCTTTGCATCACTTAAATAAAACTAATTAAGTTCTGACTAGGCTCACACTTTCTTTGTAGTTACTCACTCCGAAACCACAAAGTTTCGCGAGTATACATACTCATAGGCGGTCTGGCGAATATTTGAACTAAGTAATTGAAAAGGAATCAACCGCAAAAGCAAAATGAGAGTCTAGAATAGAGCCAAAATCACAATCTTACTTAACTCCAGAAAGAGCGCTCTGGTCTGCTGCAACGTATCAATAGAGATTTCTCGAGTGCCTGTTGCCTAAGATAGGCGACTTTATGGTGCTCAGCATTATTGGCAAAGTCTTTATACGCTTGCCAGTCTGGGTACTCTACAAAGAATAGTAAATCAGCATCGAATTCGCCAATAATTTCTCTATCAGGCACCAAACTCTTCAATTTACGGCCACCAACACGATTAATTAAAGGCCCCACGACTTTCAAATATTGTCGGTATAGCTGCTCGCCAACATCAGGTTTAAACCAGACAGCATTAAGCATATATATACTTGGATCGGCTTTGCGCTTGCCACTTTTCTTTACGTCGACTGGGTTTTTTTCTAACACGTTATTGTCGAAATTTTTAACATCAGGCATCTAAGCACCCTTTATTTATTATTAGTGGAAGTTTCAATAATAAGCAACGCCGAAGCAGTATTGGGCAAACTAACGTTGTTTATTACTAGCCTTGGCGATCGACTCCGAGCAATGTAGTCACAGACAAACAATCGCTTAATCAAGTTGATCGTCGAATATTAAACGAAAAGACTCGCCGTTAAACTCAACCACATCACCGGCTCTTAACTTGCATCGTTTGCGCATCTCTAGCACACCGTTCACCTTAACCAAGCCTTCGCCAACGGCCATCTTTGCTTCGCCACCAGTGCTAACTAGGCCCTCAAACTTGAGCACCTTATAGAGCTCTACTGGCTCGCGATTAATTATTACATCTTGCATAATTTAGATATTAACAGGGGTTTGTGGATATGTCGCCAAAGCATTTATTGTCACCATCGCTGCTTCTCAGCACAGTAAGGTGACAATAAAAAGCCCCAGTAAGCATACACTTACCGAGGCTCTTTTAGCGTACATATGCTTACTAATTAACGCGTTCGATCACAGTAGTGATACCCTGACCTAAGCCAATACACATAGTCGAAATACCGACATTCATATCGCGTTGTTCCATCACTGTTAGCAATGAACCAGAGATACGTGTACCTGAACAACCGAACGGATGGCCAAGCGCGATGGCCCCGCCATGTACGTTGACTTTGTCATCCATATCATCGAGTAAATCTAGATCTTTCAATACTGGTAACGCCTGTGCCGCAAAAGCCTCATTTAACTCAACATAATCAACATCGTCAATTGTCATATTGAGTTTGTCTAGCGCCTTCTCAGTGGCAGGAACTGGACCGTAACCCATAATTGAAGGATCGACACCGGCAAGAGTGGTTGCGCGAATGACGCCCTTAGCTTTCAAACCAAGGGATTCAGCACGCTCCGCCGACATAATTAACATAGCTGAGGCACCATCGGTGACTTGCGACGAAGACCCAGCGGTAACCGTACCACCTTTTGGATTAAACACTGGTCGCAACTTAGACAAGCCTTCAACCGTTGTGTCTTCACGAATAGTTTCGTCTTGAGTGACCATGAATGGCGTACCGTTTTCACGATGACCCATTATTGGAATGATCTCTTTATCAAACTTACCTTCAGCACGAGCTTTAGCGGCAAGATGATGAGATCGAGCCGAAAACTTGTCCATATCTTCACGCTTAATGCCGTGCATCATAGCTAACATTTCAGCGGTCATACCCATGCTACCTGCTGCTTTAGCGGCATAAAGGCCAAGCTCCGGGTTTGGATCAATACCTTTGTTCATGTCGATATGGCCCATATGCTCTACACCGCCGACTAAATACACATCACCGATGCCGGCCATGATATTGGCGGCCGCTGTATGCATAGCGGACATAGAAGAACCGCATAAACGATTGACTGTTTGCGCTGGCACAGTGTGTGGCAGACCCGCTAACAGACCGACAAAGCGCGCTAAGTTGACTCCTTGCTCGTCACGTTGCATCACACAGCCCCAGATCAAATCATCGATTTCTTGTGGGTCTAATGCTTCGTTACGGGCCAGCAAGCCCTTGATCACTTCAGCGCTCAATTCATCAGCGCGAGTGTGGCGGAAACAACCGTTTTTAGAACGGCCCATTGGTGAACGCGCGAAATCTACAATGACCGCGTCTCTTGGATTAATGCTCATAATATTTACCTACTTTTTTATCGGCTGAATAGATTAGAAGTTGTAGTATTTTTTGCCAGAAGCGGCCATTTCGCGCTGTGCTTCTGTAGCGTCATACAACTTGCCTAGGTCTTTGTATTGGTCACTCATAGCAACGAATGCTTCGAGACCAATCGTGTCGATCCATTTGAATAGACCGCCTCGGAATGGAGGGAAGCCGACGCCGTATACTAATGCCATATCAGCTTCAGCAGCAGAACCAACAATCTCTTCTTCTAAGCAACGAGCAAGCTCGGTGCCCATCGGAACCATCATACGTGCAATGATCTCCTCAGCCTCGAACTCTTTACGCTCAGCCGTAATCGGCGCTAGCAATTCGTAACTTGCTTCATCAGCAACCTTTTGAATGCGGCCTTTTTTATCCTTCACGTATTTGTAAAAGCCAAGACCATTCTTCTGACCAAGTCGATCAGCTTCGTACATCGCATCGCCGGCGGTTTTATAAGTGCCTACCATACGATCTGGAAAACCATCAGCCATAACAGCTTGGCCATGATGACCCGTGTCCATGCCAACAACATCCATTAGATACGCAGGGCCCATTGGCCAACCAAATCTTTCCATTACTTTGTCGACTTGCTGAAAGTCTGCACCATCGCGCAATAAATCCATAAAACCAGCGAAGTAAGGGAATAATACGCGGTTTACTAAAAAGCCTGGGCAATCGTTAACCACGATCGCTTTCTTGCCCATCTTATTTGCATAGGCAACTGTGCGAGCAATCGCTTTATCAGATGTTTTCTCACCACGAATCACTTCCACCAATGGCATTTTATGCACTGGGTTAAAGAAATGCATACCGCAGAAGTTTTCCGGGCGTTGCAAGGCTTCGGCAAGGTAAGTGATAGAAATAGTAGAGGTATTAGAAGCGATTATGGCGTCTTCGCTTACATGTTTTTCTACGTCAGCAAGCACCATGTGCTTAACTTTCGGATTTTCAACAACCGCTTCAACAACGATATCGACACTGTCAAAGTTGTCATAGGAAAGAGTCGGATCTATGTCAGCCAAAATGCTGCCCATTTTCTCAACCTTCATATAGCCTCGGTTTACCTGCTTTGCTAACAAGCCGTTGGCTTCATCCAAACCTAGGTCTAAACCGGCTTGATTAATGTCTTTCATTTTGATTGGCGTGCCTTTCAACGCCGATTGGTAGGCGATACCGCCGCCCATAATGCCGGCACCTAGAACGGCCGCTCGGGCAACTTTCTTATCGGCTTTTTTCTCCCAACCCTTAGCTTTTTTGCTAATCAACTGGTCGGCCAAAAAGATACCAATCAATGCCGACGCGGTATCGGTGCCAGCCATCTTAATAAAAGTTTCAGCCTCGATTTTAAGCGCGTCGTCACGATACTTATTGGCGGCATGTTGCATCGCCGAGATAGCCGCCACCGGAGACGGATAATTCTTGCCCGCAGTGCCAGCAACAAACGCCTTAGCCGTTTCAAAAACCATCATTGATTCAGTTTCGTTCAACATCAACGGCTCGGTTTTTTGATCACGACGTGATTCGTAATCCATTTTGCCATCGATAGCATCTTGTAATACCGCTAGAGCCGCGTCACGAAGATCTTCAGGGGCCACTACTCCGTCAACAACACCGGCTTTTAACGCGGCATCTGGACGTTGCTCTTTACCAGAGGCAATCCAGTCGATCGCCGTATCGGCACCAGCAATACGAGGAAGTCTTACTGTGCCGCCCCAACCTGGTATTAAGCCTAGTTTAGTTTCAGGCAAGCCAATTTTAGCCATGCTGCTCATAACCCGAAAGTCACACGCTAGGCAAAGCTCAAGACCGCCGCCCATAGCGTAGCCATTAATCGCGACTACAGTCGGAAAATCAAACTCTTCAATGATATTAAAACTAGCGTTATTGCCGCCCAGTTGGTCATCAGCAGTGTGATTGCCAGAGGCAAACATAGGGATAAATTCGGTGATATCTGCACCGACAATGAAGACCGGCTTTGCGCTGGTAATCAGCAAGCCTTTTACATCGTCCGCATTATCAAGCAGATCTACTGCTTGGCGTAATTCATTAACCGTTTTAGAATCAAATTTATTAACTGACTCGCCCTGCAAGTCAAAGTTCATTTCGGCGATGCCGCCTTCGAGCATCTTTACCGAGAGTGCGCTACCGTTATACATTCAGTGGGCTCCGTTCTCTTGTTTGTTGAATATGAAATTAAAGCACAACTGGCACTAATTTAAGATGACAGTATTATCAGGTATTTCGCCAAAGAAACCCAATGAAAAGGGCAATCAATCGTTGCTATTGATCAGCTGAATAATAGCAAGGCATCCGCGAGGCAGCGCTGTAATATCAGAACCTGAAGTAGAATAAGCCGAAAAGCATCGTCATTAAAAATGCCTTGAGGCCGCTAACGCCTTTACGCTTAATTTCATTTTGGAAGAGACAAAATTCGATTGCGTGGGCTATTAATAACATTACAGCGATTATTTTTAGCCATAACGCCGCGGGATCTGTAATCAAGCCGGCTGCCGCTATTGCACAGACTAACCAGAATATAAGGATTGCAATTTTCATACTATTTGTTCCGAATGAGAGTGCTATTTGCCGATAACCACGTTGCCACTAGCCGATAACCACAACCGTGCCAGCAATATGATCGTGCCAACCCTTCTTTTTGCTATCGAAGGCGATCCAAATAAAGCCGATGAAGAGTCCAATGATGGAGACAAAGTAGCCAAAATATCGAAGCAGCGACTGTGACAAGCTTAAGTACTGACCGGTTTTTTCATCGAGCACTTTAATCTTTAACAATCGCTTGCCTGGCGTACCGCCAAACTTCATCCACAGCGCTATGGTAAATATCAATGGAAATATATAGCTAAGCAATACGTCGGCCGCCCCCTTAATTAAGTCAGTACTTGTAAGCATTTCAGCACCGTAGATCCAATACAGAAACGGTGAGGTAATGATTAAAATAACGATGGTATCGATTATTGATGCGACTGCTCGAACCCAAAAACCAGCGTATTCATAAGGTCTAACCCTAGTATTTACCTCACTAGCATTCTCTATTGCTGCCGGGGTTGCTTGATCTTCAATTACATCATTCATTTTGGTTTTCCCATTAATGCAGATTATCGTCCAACTTCTTAACGATATTCGAGTACTGGAGAGGTCAAAGTATATGATATTTTCGCCTTCAAAAAAGCGAATTACCTTCATGCTGTAAAAGCCACGCCTTCTTATCAGTACCAGAGGCATAGCCAGTTAACTTACCGTTTGCTCCGATCACTCGATGACATGGCACTACGATTGTCATGGGATTTTTACCATTTGCCAAACCGACTGCACGCATACCTTTAGGGTTAGCTATCTGCTTTGCTATATCTCCATAAGTGCAGGTTTTCCCGTAGGCAATTTTGCTTAATGCGTTCCATACCGTTCGCTGAAATACCGTTCCTTCAGGCTCTAATGGCAAGTCGAAGGTTTTTCGCTCGCCATCAAAGTAGGCCAGCAACTGCTGTTTAGTCAAATTAGTTATCGCGTTTGAATTGATCGGCCGAACCGTATCGACAAAGTCAATAGATTTAACCGCATGTTGGCTAGCCGTAACTTGCATCAAGCCAAGGGGCGACTCGAAATGATCGACATAAAAGTTCATGATAATTGATTCCATATTTGTAAGGTAAGATAACTGCGCCACGGCTGGGTGCGGAGCAAGTCGGGCTCTCGCCCTAAAGACTTAATCGCATTTTTTAAACCGACATCACCAGCCAACCATATATCGGGGTCTTTAGTCGCTCTAAGTTTGACGTAATTCACAGTCCATGGACCTATACCTTTGATGTCTAACCAGACATCAATATCATCAGGCTCGTCAGCGCTAAGAAAATGCTCTGCTAATCGCCGAACGGTTTCTTTTCGTGACTGCGGCATACGAAAAAAATCGAGAGAATGGCCAATCACCGCGCTTGGTTCTGGAAATAGGCGCGGTATTGGACAGTCGCCAAATGCTTGCATGCCCTCAAGATTTAATGGTACGCCAAGTTCTTCGACAAAACGAGTAACTAGGTTACGCGCCGCAGCGACTGACACTTGCTGCCCCAAAATCGCTCGTATACCAGCTTCGAAGGATGACCATAATCCTGGCACTCGAAGACCTGGAAGGTAATTTATCCAACTCCCAATTTCGTTAGACAGGTGATGGTCTATTTCAGTAATCGGTGCATCGACATCAAACATCAACCGTATACGCTGCATGATCGGACTCAAATATTGATACTCGTTTAGCTGCAGCTGTAAATCGAAGCAATGTTTCTTTGGGTTAGCCGAAATCGTAAAGTAGCCTTTAGTTGTAGCGTATTGAATTGTGCGGCTATAATGATTGTCATTAGCCCATTCCAGGCTAGGGATCACACGTTTATTAAAGAAACCGAGCATCTCTTGCCACGCGTATGGGGGGCGATAATTCAGTCGAAAATTTAGACTAAGACCACCTAGTTTACCTGCGTGGCTTTTACGAATATCGCTTGGAGTTAACTGAAGCTGCTGCTTAATAACGTCGTTAAAGCGCCGAACACTATTAAAACCTGAGGCAAACGCTATGTCACTGATACTTAGGTTGGAACCGTGTAACAACTGTTTTGCAAATAAGCACTGCTGATAAATAGCGTATTTTTTAGGAGAGGTACCTAAATTTTGCTGAAATAGTTGCCGCAAGTATCGGTCTGAAATACCTAAACGCTCTGCCAGCGCTTGCATAGAATGCTCTTGCAACGCCCCTTGCTGTATTAAGCTAAAGGCTCGACGGAACGTAGTCTCTGAGCCCAACCATGCAGATGACTGAGGTGCACTATCTGGGCGACATCGCAAACATGGGCGAAAACCAGACTCAGCAGCCGAAATCGCTGATTGGTGATACTCGACATTTTTTTCTAAGGGTGCGTTGGCTGGGCAAATCGGTCGACAATAGATCCCAGTGGATTTAACCGCGGTAAAAAACAGTCCATCAAAACGAGCGTCACGCGCTTTACGTGCCAACGAATAGCGACGGGTCTGGCTTTGATCTTGAATGGCAGTCATAACGCTATTCTAAATCAATAAAAACCAATAACTAGCGGTTTTCGGAAGTGAACTAAATATCAGCTGACGCCAACTGTTTTTCAATCTGACTTTTGATGCTCAATCTGGCGAATTACCTCAGAAGATTAAAGTGCTTTGGGACTTCTTCTAAAACCTTATCCAGAACTTCTAACCTGTTGCGCTGTCGCCAGCGACCTGCCGTTTTTAAAGATGCTGGCAGCCGCCTGCTCAACCAATTCCAAATTACTTTTTTGGCTTCCAAACGGTGCATCCTCTAGACCGACTCGAACATGCGCACAAAGTTCAATTGCCAACGGTATGATACCGTCGATATCGGCATCTAAGCCAGAAATCATCCAGGGAGAACCAGCCGCGACAGTAGCAAGATGCTGTGCATAAAAACTAAGCGCTGCCTCAGATGGTGCCATACCAAAGAGTAAACCATCTGAAAACATAACGCGGTAGATGGGGCTTCGTAGGCCTTCGATAGAGTCTGCCATCGCCTTACCTAGACGCACAAAGCCGGGTTCATAAATGGCGTAAGCTGGTCGCCAATTATCGCTAGCGGCCAATTCGAGTAAGGCTCGAATATGACCATCAGGATTGCGGTATAGAAAACCATCGGCCTTAGCGGCAATCTGCGACATGTGCGTTATATTAACACTTCCTGGGTCGACAACGCCCCATTCAAGAAGGCCTCGGCTAGCCAATACCTTGATCGGTTCTAAGCGCTCCTCTAAGGTTACGTTTAAACCCAAAGTTGGGTAAATAATAGCGTCACATTGTTGGCGGATACCTTCGATTACTTGACTATATAGGTCGGCGTTTTCAAATGGCTTGCCATGCTCATTATAGACATGCAGATGAAGAATCGAGGCGCCTGCTTTGGCACAAGCAACGCCCTCGGCAATAATGGCCTCAGGCGTTATTGGAATATTCGGCTGGAATGCTAAGCCAGCACCGCCATTCAAAGCCACTTCGAGCCAGACTGGATCGTTGAGCATTTTAATTACCCAACTCGTTAATCAATACCACAGCCTGTTTATACATCTCTATATGAATCATCTTGCCGATCGACCAGTCTTTGCATCGCTTCAAACTCTAACTCACCAACACCTTTACCAACCATACTAGCCATCTGAAGTTTCAGAAGCTCTGCAGTCTTATCGGCGATTTCAGTCGACACTGGAACAATTGGACGGCCGCTTTGATCAACCGACACTTGGACTTCACAAGAGCGTTGCATCGCCCACATGTTGAAGAACATCTCAGGGATAGTCGCCCCACAGGCTAGCAACCCATGACTACGTAGTATAAGTAAATTCTTACTACCTAAACTCGCCAGCAGATCTTCTTTTTCACCATCGACAACGGTAATGCCTTGAAAGTCATGGTATGCGACCTGATTATGTAACAGCACCGAATAAAAGTTATCGATACGCAAACCATCTTGCTGACAAGCCACCGTCATTCCAGCAGTAGAATGGATATGACCAATACAATGCGCATCTTCTCTAGCACCATGGATAGCACTGTGAATAAGCATTCCAGCCGGGTTAACTGGGTATTCACTGGCTTCCACAATTTCACCGTTAATATCAACCTTGACTAAATTTGAAGCAGTTACTTCCTTGTAGTGCAAACCATACGGGTTAATCAAAAAGTGATCGTCTGAGCCTGGCACTTTGACTGTTATATGGTTAAAAATCATTTCACTCCAGCCCATGTAATCGAATATTCGATAGCATGCGGCCAGTTTAATACGGATATCTTTCTCTGCTTGATTCATTGTGTGTCTCCTAAGTGGTCCATTATTGGACTCTAGTATCGGTATATTCTTGTAACCGAGATTAGTATAAACCGCCTAGGTGAAAAGCCAAGTGTGCAGCGAAAATTACTTAGCCTTATCGGTCACGATATACAACAAAGGTCCGAATAAGCCAAGAAACAAAGTGATGACAACGAATTGCCATGGATTACGATTATTGCGTTTGGCTTCAGATATTAGCCAGCCCATGCATAATATGCAGGCGATCACTAAATCAGTAAACACTTGCCAGCCTGCCGGGCTGTGCCGATGATAGTCAAATATACCGATATAGCCCACCTTGAATACGGCATATGCAGTGAGTGCTGAAAACGGGATTAACAGAAAAATTGCGAGTGAACGTCTACTCATTGGACCACCTCATTATTGGCTAACATTAAACATATTTTGATCGTGGTTTATTGTTTGCCGAAACACCGAATCAAATCAATTACGTCCGAGGTAACTGATTTGAGTCGACTAACGAGGCTTACTAGACAGAACAATCGAGAACTGACCATGAATATGCACAGCAGTCCATTTACCGACCATCTTCGCGGGTGGCGTAAGCAACGAAAAATGTCGCAACTCGACCTTGCGCTCGCCGCCGAGGTATCGCAACGCCATGTAAGTTGACTAGAAACTGGCCGAAGCCAACCCAGTCGAGAAATTGTGGTGAAACTCTCGGATGCGATGGATGTGCCATTACGCCAACGTAACTCGCTGCTAAATGCGGCAGGCTTCGCCGATCTTTATGCCGACAGAGCTCTATCTGAACCATCGATGCAGCGAGTAACGCATATTCTTGAAGATATGCTTTCCCATCACAACCGGTATCCAGCATTCGTACTCGATCGCCATTGGAATATCAAAATGAAAAATGAAACCGCTGATACGCTGTTCGAGATACTCGGTGATCCCTGTCAGGTTTGGCACGATGTCGGAGACACTGGAGAGCTGAACATTGCTCTACTAACAGTCAACCCGAAAGGCCTGCGTCGTTTTATAAGCAATTGGCATGAGGTAGCGACTCCATTTATGCGGCGACTAAAAAAGGAAGCATTAGAGTCTGCAGATAAGTCGATGCTTAGACGATATGATCAGCTGAAGAATTATACTGGCGAGCTCATCGACAACCTTGACCACTCGGATTTAGTACCGGTACGGCCTCTCGAAATTGATTTGGGCGGGCCTATACTCAAACTGTGTTCAGTGATTTCCACCTTCGGCACAGCACAAGACATTACCGCCAACGAGCTTCGTATCGAAACGTTTTACCCCGCTGACGAGGTAACCAGAAAGTATTTTAGGGACTGAGCGAGCACACCGAATCTCTCGAGCTGGCGTCCATGCTAAGGTCGGAAATCAACTGTAAGCCAAGGTCAGGCAATGACCGTCATCGCAAAGAACTTAGGTGCCAGCGAATACTTAAAACCGATACGGCTCAATCTTCTTCGCTGTCAATACTTACTGATCGAAAACCATACGGTTATCGACTCTGCTCAACTGATTCTGTAAACCTGACCTCAACACAGTTCCAAAACCTGCCGCTAACAGCATTTCGTCGCAACCACGTGTATCGTAAAGCGAC
>JAWUZB010000036.1:0-14932 GCA_034110505.1 Gammaproteobacteria bacterium | reverse complement strand
TCGATCATCGACATATTAGCGACCGATGCTGCGCTTAAAAAATACCCTGCCGTTGAACACGTCGATAAAGGCTCTCATGCGCTAATTCCTGGCCTCATAAACGCACACACCCACGCGGCTATGAGTCTATTTAGAGGAATAGCCGACGACTTACCCTTAATGGAATGGCTAGAGGGCCATATTTGGCCGGCCGAAGCTAAATGGGTAAACCCTGATTTCATGCGCGATGGAGTAGAACTAGCGGTTGCTGAAATGCTGTTGAGCGGAACTACCTGCTTTAACGATATGTATTTTCACTCGGATACAGTCGCTCGTACCGCCCAAGAAATGGGTATTCGGGCGTTTGTCGGCATGATAGTGTTGGATTTCCCAAGTACATGGGCGAATAACGCAGACGAGTACTTTGAAAAGGGGCTGCAAGTTCATGATGAGGTACGATCGCTGTCACGCATAAATGCAACAATGGCACCGCATGCACCGTACACTGTCTCTGATGGGTCGCTGGTAACAGCGCGCACTTACGCTGATGAGCTGGATATACCAATTCATATGCACATCCATGAAACCGCCGATGAAGTTAGTAACGCCGAACAAACACTGGGAGTAAGGCCGCTAGCGAGACTGCATGAACTTGGCCTGCTAAACCCTCGAATGATAGCCGTGCATATGACACAGCTTAACGACGATGAAATTGCTCTCTCAGCTGAACAAGGTATTCATGTGGTGCATTGTCCCGAATCGAATCTCAAATTAGCCAGCGGCCAGTGTCGCGTTGCCGATCTATTGGCGGCCGGTACTAATGTTTGTCTTGGCACTGACAGCGCTTCAAGCAACAACGATTTAGATATGCTCGGAGAAATGCGCACCGCCTGCCTAATCGCCAAGACAACCGCCAACGACGCGCGTGCGCTACCAGCATGGCAAGCACTTGAAATGGCCACCATTAATGGCGCTAAGGCGTTGAACGTGCAACATCAGATAGGTTCTTTAGAGATTGGCAAGTCAGCCGACATTGTTGCTATCGATCTAAACCATATATCGACTCAACCCGTCTATAATCCAATCTCGCAAATAGTATTCAGCGCGTCGCGTGAGCAAATCACCGATGTTTGGGTTGAAGGCCATGCGCGAGTGATCGATAAGCAATTGCAAAACATAGACGTAACACAAATTTTAAGTAATGCAGCCCAATGGGGTGAGAGAATCAGCAATCATGACTGACACAGTTAACGCGACAGCTAATGTCGACCCGAATGAAATTAAAAAATTCGAAGATCTCGCCTCGCGTTGGTGGGACCCTGAAAGTGAATTCAGGCCGTTGCATGCGATTAACCCGCTGCGCACTGAATATATCAACCTGCACTCGCCAGTAAAAAACAAAAAATTATTGGATGTCGGGTGTGGTGGAGGCCTCATTAGTGAAGCCATGTCAGCTTTTGGCGCAGACGTGACCGGTATTGATATGGGCGAAGCGCCACTAAGCGTCGCTGAGCTGCACTTACTCGAGAGCGGTGAGAAGGTAGAGTACTTAAAAATTACCGCCGAACAGTTGGCCGAACAACGACCAGACCAATATGATGTCGTAACCTGCCTTGAGATGCTTGAACACGTACCGAACCCAGCATTGGTTATAGAGGCGTGCGCAAAAATGGTCAAACCTGGCGGCGATGTGTACTTCTCAACTATAAATCGAAATCCGAAGGCATGGCTATTTGCCATTGTTGGAGCCGAGTACGTGCTTAACATGCTCCCCAAGGGCACGCATGAATATGACAAATTGATCAAGCCATCTGAGTTAAGCCAATACGCTCGCCAATCTGGCCTAGAAATGCAACACATGATTGGTCTGCACTACAACCCGCTCACCCAGGTCTACAAGTTGGCGCCCGGTGTTGATGTGAATTATATGATTCATTGCACCAGGCCGCTTTAGCACTGTTGATTTGACATCGTTGATCTAATTAAATTGATTTAAGAGAATAGTTACTAAAATGCAATTACGCGCAGTCTTATTAGACTTAGATGGAACTTTAGTTGATACAGCGCCCGACATGGTCGGCTCGCTGAATAGAGTGTTACAAAGCTACAACATGCAAGCCGCTGATGTAGTAGCGGCCGCAAAACAAGTTTCGAACGGTGGCCGAGCATTAATAGAATTTGGCTTTGGTGAGGCGATTGGTCAAGGCGACATTCCCCAAGTAGAGCAATTGGTTGAGGAGTTTTTAGCCGACTATAAACAACATGTTGCTAATCATAGTTTTGTTTATGAGGGAATGCTTGAGGTCTTAGAGTACTGCGAAAGCAACTCTCTTAAGTGGGGAGTAATTACCAACAAGCCACTCGACCTAGCCAAAGACTTACTCGAGGGTTTAGGCTTGCTTGATCGCTGCGCGATACTATTAGGTGGCGATAGTCTGCCGGTCAAAAAGCCAGAACCCGTACCGATGCTTCATACCTGTATGGTGCTTAGCCTAGCGCCAAGCGAATGTTTGTATGTCGGTGATCACTTACGCGACATCCAAGCAGGAAACGCGGCGGGCAGGGACACGGCAAGTGCACTATGGGGCTATATTGACGACGCTGAGAAGCCCGATGAGTGGAATGCCAACTTTATATTGAATAGCCCTAAAGGCTTGCTAAATTTAGTCAAAGAAAAGCACCCCGTTGCTTGAAGTTTTGCGGCCTTATAGACATCATAGCGGCGACAAGCGAAGTGTAATTACAATCCAAAAAATCCAACCCTAAACACCATGACTGCAATCGATTGGCAAGACTACCAAGCTAACTCCAAAGACTTCAAAGACAAAACCATTATGGTCACCGGTGCCGCCGATGGCATAGGCCGAGCAGTCACAATTGCACTTGCTGAACAAGGCGCAGTGGTTATTATGCTCGACAAAAAAGCTCGCCATTTAGAGAAGTTATTTGACGAAATTGTGGCCAGGGGCTATACCGAACCTATTATTTTACCGGTCGACTTAATCGAGGTGACTCCTGAATCGGCTACTGCGCTGGCGCAAGCGGTGCATGACGACATAGGCCACCTAGACGGTCTGCTGCATAATGCCGCAGACCTTGGCTCACCAAGCCCGCTAGACCAATACGATATGCAGTATTGGAATTCAGTGATGCACACCAATTTACAAGCGCCCTACTTCTTAACCCGCGCTCTACTACCTTTGTTAAAGCAAGATCACACTACCAACCTATTGTTTACATCGGCTGACGTTGGTCGTCAAGCCGAAGCTTATTGGGGAGCGTACAGTATTGCCTACGCGGGTCTAGAGGCACAGATGACAATCTGGGCTGAGGAATTGGAAAACATTTCTAATATTAAAGTTAATTCAATTGACCCTGGCGCAGTACGAACCAGTTTTAGACGACGATCGCATCCAGGTGAAAGCCAAGAATCACTGCCTACGCCGCAGAGTATTACCCGTGCGTATTTGAAAATATTGTCCGCACAACATAATTTTCATGCGGCTCAGTTGGTAGTTTAGACTGCCGCCAGTATGATGTACTGGGTATCAGACAGCTAAATGTGTCTAACCTTAGTCAGCAATCTCGCCGTCATACTCCGAAAGCAGTTTCGCGCCGCTCAGCGTGGATAGCAATAAGGCATTTCTTTAGACAAGCTTTCTAATGCTTACGAGGCTTTGACGGTGCGCTTCTCGAACTTGGCGTTGAACCAGCTCCTGACTCCCGACTTTTACCTTTATGCGAGGTTTTCTTACGAACTGCCTTAAGCGCTGGTTTTGGCCCAGCTCGAGACTTTCCACGACTGTCGCTACGAACCTCGCTTCGACTATCGCTTCGATTGCTCGAGCGTTTGCTTGAAGACCTCTCAGACGACGTTCGATCACTCGATTGCACTCTAGGTTTACGCACCTTTGAGGTTGAGTTAGGTGCGCCGGAAGAATATAACTGGCTTGCAAATTCACCGTCAATACCAACCGATGCAACTAATTTTTCTAGTTGTTTTGGCGCTATTTTAGCGTGCTTGCCGCGTTTTATATCTCGCGTTAACTTGATCGTGCCGTAGCGTATTCTCTTGAGACGCGAGACGGTATGACCTACCGCATCCCACATTCGTCGAACTTCGCGATAGCGGCCCTCCTTAATTACTACTTTATACCAATGATTAGTCCCTTCGTCGGCCATATCAGAGGCTAAAACTCGTTCGAATTTTGCTGGCTTGCCATCAATATCGACACCTTCACGAGTGAGCTTATTAATTGTCTCTTGGCTAGCAGCGCCTCGAACACGAACCAAGTACTCTCGCTCTAAGCCGGTTGATGGATGCATCAATTTATTGGCTAATTCACCATTATTAGTCAGTAGAATTAAGCCACTGGTATTAATATCAAGACGACCGACCGACACCCATCGGCCACCCGGGATGCCAGGCAAATTATCAAAAATTGTAGGCCGACCTTTGGGGTCTTTACGGGTACAAATCTCGCCTTCGGGCTTGTGATAAATCAACGCCTTAATCTGCTCACCAGCAACATCACTAAGACTCATTATATTGCCATCGACCAAGATTCGGTCTGCCGCGCTGGCACGATCGCCAAGCTTGGCCCGCTTACCATTAACGGTCACACGACCATCAGTAATCCAAGTCTCTATTTCACGTCGAGAGCCCATTCCAACATGGGCAAGTAGCTTTTGTAATTTATCAGTCATCAGGATCTAACACGTCTTGTATATTTTCAATATCTGAATCTTCGAGCGCACTTAGGTCGGTTTCAGATGATAATTCATCACTCGATTCTAGGTCATCGTCAGAATCGTCAATCTCGGGATGAAGCTCAATAACATCGGCCTTTTCACTCAGCTCTTGCTTGCGTTTGGCGGCTTCGTCGTTGTCTTGGACGCCGTCCATCGGTAGTGTTAGGTTCATGTCTTTAGCAATTTCGCCCAACGCCCGCTTGTCCATCAATTCAGGCAACTCACGTAAACTGGTCATATTGAAATATTCAAGAAACCCTTGAGTTGTACCAAACAACGCCGGTCGTCCGGGCACATCTCGATGGCCAATTTGCGCTACCCAATGTCGCTCTTCTAGAGTACGAATTGTATCGCTACTAACCCCGACCCCGCGAATCTCTTCAATATCACCACGAGTGACAGGCTGTCGGTAAGCAATAATCGATAGCGTTTCTAACAAGGCACGTGAATATCTCGGCGTCTTATTAGCGCCTAATTTTCGCAACCAAGGGGAGTATTTTTCTTTAGTTTGATATCGCCAGCCAGTACCAATACGGCGCAGCTCAATACCGCGATGCTCACATCGATGTTGCAAACCCGTAATCACATTTTGAATATCAACTTTGCTGGGTTGCGCATCGTCAGGAAATAGCGCGATTATATGTTTGATGCCTAACGGCGACTTAGAAGCATAAAGAGCCGCTTCAATGATATTTTCCAATTCACTATCAAACGGGCCATGCTCATCTCTGTCATCGCTTTTATCGCTTTTATCGCTTTTATCGCTCGTATGATGACGTAAATCGACATTAAGTTGATCTGCCTCGGCGTGTTTTTGCATGCTTAAATCTTTTTGTTTCATGGTGTGTAAGGTAACTAAATAAAACGTCGGGGCTAAGCCGCACGCTTAATGTGTATCGGTGCCAATGGTTCTGTTTGCACCACTATAAGCATATCGTCACGGAACAACTCTAACAGCGCGATAAACGAGACAACTACGCCCAAACGCCCTTCTGACACACTGAATAATTCGCCAAAGCTCAAATATTCTTTGTCTTGCAGTAATTGCAATATCTTAGTCATTCTCTCACGCAAAGACAGAGTGTCACGCGAGACAAACATATGCTTGTTAGCATCGGCGCGATCAACGATCGATTGGAACGCTTTTACTAACTGGTCCAGGCTAACCTGCGCCTTTACTTCAGGTGGGCTCAGATCATCAAACAAAACTTCAGACTTAAAGATATCTCGCTCAAGCCTTGGGCGGTCATCCATCTGATTAGCCGCTTCGCTAAAACGCTCGTACTCTTGTAGCCGCCGAATTAACGCCGCCATGGGGTCTTCTTCGTCTTCGAAATCACTCTTTGGCTTTGGCAGCAACATACGCGACTTAATCTCACCTAACAGTGCCGCCATTACCAAGTATTCAGCCGCCAAATCTAAATTTGCAGCACGCATTATTTCCACATAACCCATGTACTGGCGTGTAATGTCAGCAACCGGGATATTGAGAATATCGATATTTTGCTTGCGAATAAGATAGAGCAATAAATCTAATGGCCCTTCGAAACTTTCAAGTACCACCTCAAGTGCATCGGGTGGAATAAAAAGATCTTGTGGCCAATCATTCATGACCTCGCCCATTACCACAGCGCGCATTACCGCGCTATGCTTTGCCTCTTTAGCGGCACGCTCGGTATTGACTAAATCAATGTGCTCGTCAACCACCTCAGTGGCTAATTGGCCAGCATCGGCTTGCTTCTCTTGATCACCGTCGGCTTGCTCAAGTTGATTTTTTTTTTCTTCGTCGCTCATATTTTCATGTTATTCGGCTTAGCAAATAATGGCTAATAGTAGTCCAAATTCATTGTCGAGCGAACTTGCGCCATCGTTTCGCTGGCCGTATCTCGAGCTTTTTCACAACCATCAGCAATGATAGAGCGTACTAACGTGGGGTCATCAATATACGGTTGCGCGCGCTCGGCAATCTCAGCTTGTTCTTTCAATAAGGACTCAATTAGCGGTTGCTTACAATCGACACAACCAATGCTGGCCGACCGACAGCCGTTCTCAACCCAAGCCTTAGTATCGGCTGATGAGTAAATATGATGGAATTCCCAAACAGGACAACGATCGGGATCACCTGGGTCATTACGGCGCACACGAGCCGGGTCTGTAGGCATAGCACGAACTTCTTTTTCAATACGTGCAGGATCATCGCGCAACGCAATAGTATTGCGGTACGATTTCGACATTTTATCGCCGTCTAAACCCGGTAGTTTAGAGGTCGCTGTTAGAATCGCCTCGGGCTCGGTTAAAATCGAGCGCCCGCCACCCTCTAAAAAACCGAATAAGCGTTCATTTTCAGCATTAGTAAGGTTTTGGTTGCTGGATAATAAGGCATGAGCTTTGCCTAAAGCCTCATGATCGCCACGCTCGGTATAAGCATTACGGAAGTCGCGGTACAATTTTGCGCCCTTCTTACCGAGTTTTTTTATCGCTTCTTCCGCTTTTTCTTCAAAGCCTAGCTCACGTCCGTATAGGTAATTAAAGCGCCGCGCTATTTCACGAGTAAGTTCAATGTGAGGTACTTGATCTTCACCAACCGGCACCTGTGAGGCGTGATACAACAAAATATCAGCCGCTTGTAACACCGGGTAGCCCAAAAATCCGTGCGTTGAAAGATCGCGCTCTTTCAATTTTGCTTGTTGATCTTTATAGCTCGGCACCCGTTCTAACCAACCCAGTGGTGTGATCATCGACAACAGCAAATTTAATTCGGCATGTTCGGGAACGCGTGATTGAATGAATAAGGTCGCTCGGCTAGGGTCAACGCCAACCGCCAACCAGTCGATCACCATCTCCCAAACATTATCGTTAATGGTGGCCGAATCTTCCTCGTAGTGAGTGGTCAAAGCATGCCAATCTGCGACAAAAAAATAGCAATCGAACTCGTGCTGCAAGTTCAGCCAGTTTTTCAGTACACCATGGTAGTGACCTAGATGTAAGCGACCGGTTGGGCGCATGCCCGAAACGACACGATTAGGGTGACCAGACTTAGAAATCATTAATTTAACGCGTTATTTTTAAAGTTAAAGTGTACATTTATGGCCGCTTAAAGACTAGCTTTCAAGCCAAGTGTATAGAGGGTTTATTTAAGCTATTAATTATTCAAAAACGCGATATCTCCAGCGCCTTCTCGTAAAACTCTAAGTTGTGTGTCATGCCAGTCGAGCACTGTCGACGGCTCTAGAGTGCCCAATCCGCCGTCGATCACTAGATCGACATCATGCTCAAGCTTCCGCCTTATCTCTTCTGGGTCAGCCATCGCCATCTCGGCCTTTGGCAAAATCAGGCTAGAGCTCATAATAGGCTCACCCAACTCAATCAATAAAGCACGCACAATCGCGTTATCGGGGATACGGATACCAATAGTTCGACGCTTCGGGTGCACTAATCGGTTGGGTACCAAACGCTTAGCGGCAAGAATAAAGGTGTATGGCCCGGGAGTTAAGCCTTTGATAAGCCGATACTGCTGGTTATCAATCTTGGCAAACTGCGAAATCTGTTTTAAATCATGTGCCACCAAGGTGAAATTATGATCCCGATCAAGCTTACGAATTCGGCGGATACGATCTACCGCTCGCTTGTCATATAAATGGCACCCTAAGGCATAGCTAGAGTCAGTAGGATAAGCCACTAGCCCTCCACCACGCACTATTTCAGCGGCTTGTTGAATTAGGCGATGTTGCGGATTTTGAGTGTGAATTTGATACTACGGTGCCTTCTTTAGCGACCGCTTGTCAGTTGTGTAAGGTCTTGGCCGTCGAAATCACCAGACTCAAGCGCCTTACGGTACGGTTCTAGCCGAGTCAATTCGAGCAGTGGTCTTAACACGAATAATCGGCTTTTGATGCGCGGGTGAGGCACTTGCAAACGCTCCATATCAATAGTTTTATCACCATATAAAAGAAGGTCTATGTCGATAGTTCTCGGAGCATTTTGATTGCAGGTCACTCTTTCTCGACCCAATGTCTTTTCTATCACCTGCATCTGATCAAGCAATTCGATTGCACTACTATCAGTCGCAAGTTCAATTACACAGTTTATAAAATCAGGTTGTGCATCGTAGCCTAGTGGCGACGATGCATAAAAATACGAACATCGTAAATGTAACGTAGATGGCAAACGCGCCAGTGCTGCTC
Organism: Gammaproteobacteria bacterium; assembly: GCA_034110505.1. Taxonomy (GTDB): domain Bacteria; phylum Pseudomonadota; class Gammaproteobacteria; order Arenicellales; family Arenicellaceae; genus Arenicella. The sequence continues at coordinate 6,017 of JAWUZB010000036.1, read as the reverse complement.
GCGCGTCAACTATTTGTTGAATTGGGTCACCTAAATTAGCACCAAGCCCTAAATAGGCTAACGTTGACATCAATTAGCCTAAAAGCGGCTTGTCGTCACTATCTGTCGGGCCAGCTACTTTACGCTTATGTCTTACCTTAACTTTTTTATTACTGCCGGAAGATGTCACGCCGAATTCGTCAGCCGGCCGGGCTTCTTGAAAGCGTGGTTCTGGGTTCTGACGAGCTCTTGAGTTTTGACGGTTGGCATTTGCGCCAGTGCGGCGTTGATCACCGGTATTAGTGCGTTTTTTACTCGACCGTTTTTTACCTGCTTTGCCACGACCTGCATTACTCGGTTGCTCGCCGTTTCCAGGGTTAGCGTTGGCAGTTTGACCGTCATTGGTTTGATTCGGATTGTTAGGTCTGCGCCCACGTCCGCCGCTTTTTTGTTGGCCGCCGCTAGTGTTTTTCTGCTGCCCTCGCTGACCCGCGCCTTGGCCTTGCTTTTTGCCACCACCAGAATTCTGCCCGCCATTTTTTTGCCCGCGACTCTGTTGTTTCTGACCTTTTTTGACGGCCCCTGGTTTACTAAAACCTCCCACATAGCCGTCGCTAAACACGGTATTGCCGAAATTATCGTCATTGCCAACCGAATTATAGTCAACGCTATTGCCATCAGGCTCGTTGCTGGTTTGACGAGGCTCACGATCTTGCTTGTAGGTGCTGTTTAAGTCCGAGATCATAGCGTCACGATCGTCTTGCTCTAACTCTTGAATATCAGTCCACCATTCGCTTATCTCCTCATCAACTTCATGCACCATGGTTCGCAGTAATAAAAAGTCATATGCGGCGCGAAAACGACGATTATTCAAACATGCTTTGACCATGCGCGGATTACGCTTGATCAGCCGAAAATGAATATTCCAAATATCTAAGATGATTTCGGCTAAGCGTCGTGGTACCGCAACGTATTGATTTTGATCACGTAAACCGTCGTTCATGGCGACTCGCCAAGCATGCGCTTCATTAGCCCCATCGTCCATTAGAACCTGAGCGTCAGCCTTAACCGGCTCCCACATCATGCAGGCAAACAAGAACGCTGGAATAACCGGCTTACCCTGGCGAACTCGCTTGTCGGTGTTTTGCAAGGCACGTTCTGGTAAACCCTCTAAGCCATCAACGGCAATTTGATCGGTAAACGGAAATAGATACTTAAACAGACCGTATTTACGTAATAGCAAATAGGTTTCATAGGCGGCGCCACCATGGAAAAGCTTAAGCACCTCTTCGAACAATCGAGCATTCGACACATGTGACAGTAACTTGCCCTGTTGTTCGATCATAGTTAGCGCGGCGGGCTCCATTTCAAAACCCAATTTGCCAGCAAATCGAATCACTCGAAGCATTCTCACTGGGTCTTCGGTAAATCGAAGCTCCGGCTCGCCAATACTTTTAAGTTTGCCGGCCTTAACGTCTTCAATACCGTTCATAAAGTCGAGAATTTCGCCTTTAACGCTGTCGTAATACATCGCGTTAACAGTAAAATCTCTGCGTATTACGTCTTCTTCTATACGGCCGTAAACATTGTCGCGCAGAAGCTGACCTTGGTCGCCCTCACTCATTTCGTTCTGCCCGACTCGCTCTCGGTCGTTGGCATCGGCACGAAAAGTGGCTACTTCTATTACTTCATATCCAAACCGTACGTGTACTATTTTAAAACGCCGACCAATTATTCTTCCGTTGCGTCCAAAAACTTTTTTTATTTGTTCGGGCGTTGCATTGGTTGAAACATCAAAATCCTTGGGTTTGGTGCCGATGATTAAATCGCGCACACAGCCTCCGACCAAAAAGGCTTGATAGCCAGCTTGTTGCAAGCCCTCAACAACTTTGAGTGCTTTTGGACTAATATTGTCGTTACTGATCCCAGCCGCGGCGGCTGAAATAATAGTGGCTTGTATTTTATTTTGGGTCAAAGGGAGTCTCTTCTTCTTTGCGAAACTAACGTGTTCGCACTTAAGTCTTCATTCGTTAGCAAATAACGTTATGAGTAACTATGGCGATCGTTTATCTATTTATGTTTGAATTATTTAAAATGCTTGAGCAAATCGTCTATAAACATTTATCTATGACAATTTATCTATAATTATTTATCTATAACAGTGAAAATATCTAAACGCTTGTAGACAAAGCCTTATGTCATCTCGCGTTTATCTTTATATGCCTACGGCACTTTACTGGCTTACGCTGCTGAACTCGATCTAGAGCCTTTTAGGTACTACGTTTAGAAACCTCTTAACTAAAAAGGAAACCTAAAATAGAGCATCTTGTAAGCTGTTTATGAATAGTGATGGCGGCGATTTTATGAAATGCACTGTGTAGGGATTCTAAACTTTCACTACGGCATTAAGACTTCTGCAATGAGAAACGCGGCCACCCATTTATTCCTAAAGAGATACTGCACAATAATGCTCACTGTTACCAGTCTTTTTTATCGCTTTTGAGTCTAGATTGGCTCAATTTATCATTTCAGCACCGCAACTCACCCTCTCGGATGGTGCTGGGCATGCATAGATTGTAATCGCTCGCGGGCAATGTGTGTGTAAATTTGAGTCGTCGAGAGGTCCGCGTGGCCCAGTAACATCTGTACCGAACGCAAATCAGCTCCATGGTTGATTAAGTGCGTAGCAAACGCATGCCGCAACGTGTGCGGTGACAGACTCTGCTCAATTCCCGCCTTTAGCGCATGCTTTTTAACAATATGCCAGAATGCATGCCTGGTCATTCCCGAACCTCTAGCGGTAACAAACATGGCATCAGACTGCCGCTGTTTCAATAACTCTAATCTGGCGCTTTGCTGATAACGCTCAATCCAGTCAATTGCTTGCTCACCTAACGGCACTAAGCGCTCTTTATTACCTTTGCCAACAATTCTTACAACCCCCACTTGTAAGCTTATTTCCAATAATGTCAAACCAACTAATTCGCTTACCCGAAGACCGGTTGCATAGAGCGTTTCTAGCATTGCTCGATCTCGAACCCCGAGGGCGGTTTGAGTGTCTGGCGCGTCCAATAAATCTTCAACTTGCTTTTCGCTCATTGCTTTCGGTAGCGGGCGACCTTGTTTCGGCGAGAGCACCTGCGCACAAGGGTCTTTGCTTATTTGGTTCTGGCGAATTTGATAACGATAAAATCGTCTTAGCGTCGAGAGCACCCGCGCGCTGCTGCTGGCTTTGGTACCTTCTGCCATCATCAAGCCAAGAAACTTCTGTACCTCAGCTTGTTGAACGGTAATTAACGATTTCTCGAGTATAAATTTAGCGAAACGATTTAAGTCAGAGCGGTATGCGCTTAAGGTGTTTTTTGACAGGCCCGACTCAAGCCACATAGCATCGATAAACAAATCAATAAGATCGTTATTATCGACGCTTACTTTAGCAGTGTTAGTCATTATTCGTGAAAAGCGCCGACTTGCTCATGATTAGCTATTAAAAATGCGTCGGCAACCAGTTTAAGCGGCGCTAAATCGACATCACAAACACCGCGCTGAATCAGATCAGCAAAGCGCGCATAAATGGCATCATATTCATAATGCTTAGTAGGTTCTGGCACAGCTACAAGCTCACCATCGAGCAATAGAGTTGCACCGCCATCTTTAATTTGAACTAAACCTTGGTCAGTTTGAAAATCAATATTCCACGCTTCGTCGCCACTAACTCGCCAATCAAACTGAGCATTGATATCAATACTATCGGTGGTTTTAAAGCCTATTTTAGCCGCAATCGGCGCGGCCTTATTGGCTGGGAACTTTAAATTTGCATGACTCACAAAGGCCGGGGATGACAAACAATGAGTTAAGATCGACAGTCCGTTTATACCTGGGTCAAATACGCCTAAACCTCCGGCTTGCCAAATCCATTGTTGGCCAGGGTGCCATTTCTTAACATCCTCTTGCCATACTAAGGCCGCTGATTGCAGCTGCCGCTCAGACAGTAACGCCTTTGCCGATTCAACCGCAACGCCGTATCTCGAGTGCCACGTTGCAAACAGCGACACTCCATTTTTATCCGCTAACTCGGATAATTGCTCAACTTCAGAGACCGTCGCGCCAGGTGGTTTTTCTAGCAATACGTGCTTGCCCTGCTGCAGTGCTAATTGCGCCGCCGCTTGACGATATTGTGGCGGCATACATAATGCTACAGCATCTATATCAATCGCCTCTGACTCAGTTGCTTCTAACATCTTGGCGATATCAGAAAAAGCTCGAACACCGTCAACCGAGGCGTTACGGCTGGCTGTAGCCGATAAATTAAACCTCGCGTTATTGGCGATTGCTGGCAGGTGCTGATCGCGAACAATTTTACCAACCCCTACAATTGCTAAATTAATGATTTTATTTGTCATGGTTCTTTATTGAATTGGCTACTGATCAAGAAAATGAAACATATCATATTGATCATATAATTAAGTTCTGATTTTGAATCCTAGTGCTCTGACATCACTCTTAACTACTCTAACAGACAAGTAAATAACTGACTTAAAAGTGAGCGAGATAAGGTCGTCATTTAGTCCCTCTATTACTTTATTATCGAATAATCACCACCCAGTACAGGCGGACCTCAGCAAAACGCTAGCACTGCGGGAGAATATCTATTATTTTCGAAAATGGCTTAGAAATACAACGATAGTCATGGGCTATCGTGCGATATTTTCCCAACAACATTAAAGGTTAATTAGTCGTATAATATTCTGCTACCACTATGTTCAGATTTTTATTGATTAAATGACATTCTCCGCTAACAACACTATGCCAAACCCTCGTCTAATACTCGGCTCGTCGTCACCCTTTAGAAAAATGCTACTAGAGCGACTAATGGTTCCGTTTGATACTGCCAACCCTGACATCGATGAAACTCCACTTGCCAACGAGACGCCAATTGCGCTGGTTGAGCGACTGGCTATTGCCAAAGCAAAAGAGATTGCTAAGAGCTATTCCAGCGCATTGATTATCGGCTCCGACCAAGTAGCGCTGCACGGCAATGAGATCGTTGGCAAACCGCATACCCATGAGCGCGCAGTGGAGCAGTTACGAACCGCGTCTGGTAAGAAAATAGAACTCTTCACGGGCTTAGCACTAATCAACTCAGAAACAGGCTCAATTCAATCTGAAGTAATTCCCTTTACAGTTCATTTTAAAACATTAAGCGAGTCAACAATCGAACGCTACTTGCGTAAAGAACGACCTTATAACTGCGCAGGAAGTGTTCGCTCCGAGGGATTAGGCGTAGCTCTATTCGAAAAATTTGAAGGCGACGACCCGAACGCGTTAGTTGGCTTACCCTTAATTCGTTTGGTGGCCATGCTCGAGAACCAAGGCTACGATGTTTTCCAAGACTAGCTCGAAAACCAGACCAGACCTCAGTACTAATCAGCGATCGACACAAAAATAAATAGTCAACTCATAGTCTGAGTCCTCAGTCTTATTGAGTAGGCCATCTATACTTATTGCATGTCTGAGACTGCCGTTATATTTGTGCTCCCAGTGCTTTTCTGTCGATAGACTTTTCGGTAGCGTGGGCTGTTAATTAAGCTCGAATTGGCTGCCAAATACGCTAACAACCTTTGCCCCCATGGAAACACCTAAGTCTTGCGCAAACTGGGTTAGAAAGTCAGGCTTATAGGAATAGTCGATGATCGCCTCTTCGCCAATCACTTCTCTAGCAACGTACTCTAGACTGCCAAACTCATCAATTAAGCCAAGCTCTTTGGCTTGTTCACCGCTCCAAAATAGGCCACTGAAAATATCGGGGTTATCGCTTAGTCGGTCGCCCCGACCTTGTTTAACTCGGTTAATAAATTGTTGATGCACTATTGCTAGCATCTCTTTAGCATGTGCCTTCTGACTTTCTTTTACTGGCAAGAACGGATCGAGAATTGCCTTGTTTTCGCCGGCAGTCAATGAGCGACGCACAACCCCTAGCTTATTAATCGCCTCGACAAAGCCACAGCAGTCCATACGAACGCCGCTCGAGCCCACAA
>JAWUZB010000035.1:0-15707 GCA_034110505.1 Gammaproteobacteria bacterium | reverse complement strand
GTATTGCGATCGGCGGTGATGAAGCGGCTCATAAGGTTATCTGTATTGTCTGATTGAAGCCGATATTATCTCATTAATTGGAGGTAAAGTCCGACAGACTGCTAGTAGCACCTGAGTTGGGGTCAAAATCGCCGCTGCGATTACCGCGACTTTAAGTACCTTCATGGTGGCCGGGCCATCGACACCCTTGAGTACTCGCCAAGCGCTAACACCCGCTACCAAGAATGATGCTGTGATTAAACTCGCTACCATCATATGAGCAAACCGATACGGGAACGACGGGTTGAATATAACCGCAGACCAACTCTCAGCGATCATCACTCCGTTCTCATAGGTATAACCGGCAGGCGTTTGCATCCATGAATTAAGGCTTAGGATCCAAAATGCAGATAGCGTGGTTCCTAGCGTTACAATGACCGTAGCGATCAGATGCAGACGGTTTGAGACACGTTGTCGGCCAAATAACATAATTCCTAAAAATGACGCTTCTAAGAAGAATGCGGTAAGCACCTCGTAGCCCAGCAATGGGCCAGCAATGTTGCCGACTTTTTCCATAAAGCCTGGCCAATTGGTACCAAACTGAAAACTCATAACAATGCCAGTGACGACACCAAGCGCGAATGTTAGAGCGAACACTTTAACCCAGAAATTATAGATAAATTCCCAATGCGGATCCTTTGTTTGGGTATAGCGGATGCGAAAGAACAGTAAAAAGTAACCAAGCCCGATAGTGATGGTCGGGAATAAAATATGGAAACTAATATTCAATGCGAATTGAATACGTGATAAGACAAATGGATCAAACTCCATGACTACAACCTCGCTATTTCAACTAACGCTAGTATAGACTAAATATCGCCTGCCGCTGATGACCAACGCTCATGCCTGTAATAGGCTATTGTTATTTCACAAAGATAAGCAAACCCTCACATTTGTTATCTAAGAAAGCAAAAAAGCCCCACTCGGAATGTTCCGAACGGGGCTTTTTCTAAAATTGCCTAACTGTCTAATCTAAACTACGACTGCACTGGCTAAACCGATAACTGAACTTCGTCGGCCGCTTTTTGGTAGCTTGGCAGCTCATTAAAGTTAAGGTATTTATAGATATCGCCAGCAACCAAATCTAAGTTTTTAGAGATATCTAAATACTCTTCAAGGGTCGGTAATCTACCTTTTACCGCAGCAACCGCAGCTAGTTCAGCTGATGCCAAGTAAACATCGGCACCATCACCTAAACGGTTAGGGAAATTACGTGTCGAGGTAGACACAACAGTACAACCTGGCGCTACTCGTGCTTGGTTACCCATACACAATGAACAACCTGGTATCTCGGTACGCGCACCGGCTTTAGCAAACGAAGCGTAATGACCTTCGGCGATCAACTGAGCTTCATCCATTTTGGTCGGTGGCACAATCCAAGTTCGCGTAGGAACAAGTGTTCCCATTTCGTCAAACAACTTGGCGGCAGCGCGGAAGTGACCAATGTTGGTCATACAAGAGCCAATGAATACTTCGTCGATAGCTACCTCGCCTTGACTCAAAACGTCCGACAATATTTTTGCATCATCTGGATCATTCGGACAACATAAAACAGGCTCGGTAATGTCATTCAAGTCGATTTCAATTAATTCGGCGTACTCGGCATCAGCATCGGCTTCTAACAAGTCTGGGGTTTCTAGCCATTTTTGCATTTCAATGATACGACGAGAGATCGTTCGTACATCTCCGTAGCCTTCAGAAATCATCCACTTCATCATCGTAATGTTTGACGTGATGTACTCAATGATTGGCTCTTTATTAAGCTTAATAGTACAACCGCCCGCTGAACGCTCAGCAGACGCATCGGCTAATTCAAAGGCTTGCTCAACTTTCAAATCTGGTAGGCCTTCTATTTCAAGAACTCGACCAGAGAAAATATTCTTCTTACCTTCTTTTGCGACCGTTAACAAACCTAGCTCGATAGCTTTTAATGGTATCGCATGGACTAAGTCACGCAGCGTGATGCCGGGTTGCATTTTACCTTTAAAACGAACCAACACTGACTCAGGCATATCCAACGGCATAACACCTGTGGCAGCCGCAAACGCCACAAGGCCTGAACCCGCAGGAAAGGAAATTCCAATTGGAAAACGTGTATGTGAATCACCGCCAGTACCAACAGTATCGGGCAGCAACATACGGTTCAACCAAGAATGAATAATGCCATCAGCAGGCTTAAGTGAAACGCCGCCACGGTTACGAATGAAGTCAGGTAAGTTAGCGTGAGTTTCAACGTCGACTGGCTTAGGATAAGCCGCTGTATGACAGAACGATTGCATTACCAAATCGGCAGAGAAGCCTAAGCATGCTAAGTCTTTCAGCTCGTCACGAGTCATCGGGCCGGTAGTATCTTGAGAACCTACTGTGGTCATTTTCGGCTCACAATATTCACCCGGACGAACGCCCTCTAGCCCACAGGCTTTACCAACCATTTTTTGTGCCAAAGTATAACCTTTGGTACTTTCAACCACAGGCTCTGGTAAGCGGAACAAATCAGATGCGTCTAAATCAAGCGACTGACGAGCACGAGCGGTAAGTCCACGGCCAATAATTAGCGGAATACGACCGCCTGCACGAACTTCGTCAAGCAGTACTTGAGTTTTTAATTTGAAGGTTGAAATGACCTCATCAGTACCATGACGCTTAACCACGCCTTGATAAGGGAAAACATCAATCACATCACCCATTTCCATTTTTGAAACGTCCATTTCAATTGGCAACGCGCCAGAATCTTCCATGGTGTTGTAGAAAATTGGAGCGATTTTGTCGCCAAAGCAATAACCTCCGTCACGCTTATTAGGAATATGTGGGATATCATCGCCCATCGTCCACAACACAGAGTTGGTGGCTGATTTACGCGATGAGCCAGTCCCTACCACGTCACCAACATACGCCACTGGAAAGCCTTTTTCTTTTAGCTCTTCAATTTTGCCTAGCGGATCACCATTAACGTCGAAACCGTCACGTGGCATTTTCAACATTGCCAATGCATGCAGCGGAATGTCTGGTCGTGACCATGCATCTGGTGCTGGCGACAAGTCATCGGTATTGGTTTCACCGGGAACCATGTAAACAGTGACTGTAATTTTTTCAGCTACTTCGTCTTTCGAGGTAAACCACTCAGCATCAGCCCAAGATTGAACAACCTGCTTAGCATGTGCATTACCAGCATCGGCTTTTGCTTTAACATCGTAGAATGCATCAAACATCAAAAATGTGTGAGATAGCGAGCTAGCGGCTTCATCAGCAAGTTTAGGGTTATCCAGCGCTTTAATTAGCGGCTCGATGTTGTAGCCACCTAGCATGGTACCTAAAATAGTAGTAGCACGTTCGTCACTAATTAGCGGTGACGAGGCATCGCCTTCAGCGAGAGCCGCTAAAAAGCTGGCTTTGACGTAAGCCGCTTGGTCTACACCGGCCGGCACTCGGTTAGTGAACAAGTCGATCAAGAACTCTTCTTCGCCCGCTGGTGGGTTCTTCAATAATTCAATTAGGTCAGCAACTTGAGTTGCGTTCAATGGCTCAGGCACAATGCCCATCTCTGCTCGTTCAGCGACGTGCGCGCGATATGCTTCTAACACAATAAATCCTCGGCTCTTTAGCTAGTGAAATTTAAATTTCTTACTCTTGGGGGCGTCAGCATAACCTCAGTACAGAAGGAACATAACTAATATTTTCAAGCTTGATATAAAAACCAAGAGCAAACTATTCAGCAATGCTTATACCAACGCAGTGAAAACTCTAAACATCGGGCCTTTTACTGCCGTTATGCTGAGCCGTCTTTATGACAATAGCATCACATATCTTAGTATGAGCTACTTAGTCAATTTAGGCGTCAAATTTTACTATACACGCACCCAAGTTTGAAGTGATACTATACGCTTAGCCGTCATGTTACGGCGTATTTTGACTATCATGAGTGTGAATACACAGTGAACGACGTTCCTCTGGGAATATTATCCCTATCTCTCTTCTTGCTGATACTATTATCGGCATTCTTTTCGTCATCAGAAACGGCAATGATGGCGGTAAATCGCTATCGCATTAAGACCCGTGCGGAACAAGGCAATCGAAGTGCCATGTTGGTACTTAAGTTACTCTCGGCGCCAGATAAATTATTGGGCACCATTCTGTTTGGCAACAATGTAGCCAATATCGCCGCCTCGACTCTGGCAACAGTGATAGGCCTACGCGTGTTTGGTGATACTGGTTTAGCCTACGCACCGTTGCTATTGGTATTTATCGTACTAATATTTGCTGAAGTCGCGCCAAAGACCTTGGCCGCGGTAAACCCTGAACGAATTGCCTTCCCAGCTGCTTGGGTATTAGCGTTTTTGCAAATCGCCCTCGCGCCCTTTGTGTCGCTGGTTAAAATTTTCTCGAACGGCTTACTGCTGCTGTTTGGGGTGCGTGTAGAAGCTCAAGGTGACGCCTTAAGCAACGAAGAGCTTCGCGCGGCGGGCAATGAGTCGGGCGATATGCTCAATACTTCGCATCAAGAAATGCTTCTACGCATACTCGAGATGGAAAAAGTAACCGTCGAAGACGTAATGGTCCCTAGAGCCGACATGGAGGCCATCGACTTAGACGATGAGTGGGATGAAATTGTTGAACAACTGGCCACCTCTCATCATACTCGTGTTCCGGTGTTTCAAGGTTCCCTCGACAATGTTCTAGGAGTGGTACATATCCGCAAGATGTTTTACCTGTCGCACATGGCTGAGTTTAACAAAGAAACCATGGTTAGCATGATTCGTGCGCCCTATTTCATTCCTGAAAACACCTCGATCACCCATGCCCTTACAAACTTACAAGAGCAGCGTCGACGATTCGGTATTGTGGTCGACGAATATGGCGACATCAAAGGTCTAGTTACACTTGAGCTAATTCTAGAGGAAGTAGTCGGCGAATTCACCTCAAGCGTTCCGGGCTTAGACGATGAAATCACGCCGGAGGAAGATGGCTCATACTTGGTTCGAGGTAACGCATACCTGCGTGATATTAACCGTCAATTGCAGTGGAACCTGCCAACTGAAAATGCCAAGACCGTCAACGGGCTGATTATTGATCACCTTGAAGACATACCCGACGCCGCTACCTGCTTTAGAATAGGAGACTACACTATCGAGATCGTACAAAGCCGAGACACATCAGTTTATGTGGCTCGCCTGATGAACCTTAACCAAGCGCCATCATTCAATTGAGCTTGCATGATGGACAAGCCACGCGTAATCACCAATAATCATAAAAAAAATAAAAACCGTTATTCACGCTTGCCCCTCCCTACGCATTTAAGATATATTTCTTGTAATAACAAATACATATAAACGATACTGAATCCAACTTATGAAAAATTTAGCCCTTGCCCTAGCTATTACCCTTCTTCTCGCTGCCTGTAGTAGCGGTTCGACTGTTGCACCACTAGACGTGACCTTAAATGGCGTGTTTACCGGAACCTTCACCAACGTCGAAGGAACTCAAGACGGCAGCGCTACGCTCAATTTATCCCAAGCCGGAGGCACTACTGCAATTGCAGGCAACGCAATCTTTGATACTGATGGTCGTAATACCTGCCTTGTCAATGGTACGGTCTCAGGTGCAAACAATGGATCCAGTGCCTCGCTAACGATTGGTAGCGCAAACTTACAGCTAGCCATAAGCAACAATGGCAATACACTATCTGGAACTTATGTACTAACCGCAACCAGTGAGAGCTGTTCCAGTGAGTCTGGCAGCGGCACGATTACGCTGAACCGCTAATAGGCCGCCCCAATGCCAGAAACCCAAGAGGTTCTTTTATCGGCCCAGCGGTACTACACTATTTGTAATACTTAGACTAATACACTGATGAGTATCTGTTTATTAAACCGAAAGGCCATCATTCTCGCGATGGCTTTTTTGTATTCGTTTGATCTGTTGGTGAGCATATCAATTGCCACTGAACAAGAAAAACCCCAATCCAAGGTCTATTTCTCCCTTGGAGATCAGTATGAATATCCATTAACCGACGATAGAACTAGCTTTGGGTGTTCCGATAAAATCTTTACCGTAATTGAACTAAGCTATCTACCGAAAAGCACCTACGACTTAGCAATCGTCTGGATTGACCCTTCGAACACCGAGCGTGAGCGTACTGAATATCCATTCGATGTGGTCGCTGATCAAACTCGGCTATGGAGCTGGTTACGCTTAGCGCCGGCAAAAGGCGCGGCAATGATTCAATGGATTAATCCGGCAGCAGGGCTTGAAGAGTTTGTCGGCCCATGGACCGTCGAAGTTAGAATCAACAATCAAAAAATCGCTAGTAAAAATTTTGAAGTGATCTGCTAGTACCTGCGGCGGCTTAGTCTCAAACATGGATCTAAGCACGAGGACTATCAGTAAATTTATTCTGGTCGCCTTCCTGGTAACTTTTTAGTCGATTTTTTGGCGACATCATTACGTACATAAATTGGCGCGAATATGGCTGCTGGTTGCCAAATTTTTTGCTTGTATTGATCTTCAGCTAAACACAATAGTGAACCGGCGCAGGGATAGATTATCGTGCTTTGCACCTCAACCACGTTATCGCTCAAAACGCTAAACTGATCAGGGTAAGCCGACCAAGCATTACCAACAATTGATCTACTGATATCCGTAGTTGAAAATTTCACATCCGCAGGCGGCGTTACCTGTACGTTCGATAAGCGCTCGATTTGATCGGCGATCTTTTTATACTCACACCAGTAAACCTCTCCCATGCGCGCATCAATTGCCGCAATAACAGAATGATCACCCTGTGCTTGTAAGGCAAGTGCATCGAGTGAGGATATTCCAATCATCGGGCAATTAGCGCCAAAGGCTAAGCCTTGACCAACACCTACGCCGATACGTAACCCTGTAAAAGACCCTGGGCCTTGACCAACTGCGACAGCATCTAACGCCTGAGGGCTAAGCCTAGCTTGAGTCAATAAGCTGTCAACCATGCCAAGTAAAACTTGCGAATGCAGGTTATTACCGATCTCGCTTCGAACCACTACCGCGCCATCAATACGCAATGCGGCTGAGCATGACGAAGTGGCTGTCTCAATCGCTAAAATAGTGCTCATTCAGAATTCCCTGCATCCGCTAATCTAGTTAAAAATGCGGCCACTTTGTCTCTATTATTACTTCGTCGCATATTTGGTAAGCTATTCAAAAATACTCTGCCGTAATGGGTGGTGCGTAAGCGGCCATCACAAATCATTAGCACGCCCTTGTCTTGCGAGCTGCGAATCAAACGACCGGCACCCTGACGTAATGTAATCACCGCTCTTGGCACCTGATAATTCATAAAAGGGTTCTGACCTGAGTCTTGCATCGCGCTTAGACGCGCTTTGATCACAGGGTCGAAAGGTGATTCAAATGGGAGTTTATCTATAATCACACAGCGCAAAGCGTCGCCAGGTACGTCGACGCCTTCCCAAAAACTCATCGTCCCTAGCAATACCGATTGTGGTTTATCGACAAACTCTTTAAGCATCTCTCGCTTGCTAGTATTGCCTTGAGTAAGAATATTGAAGTCATAATCAACCAGCTTCTCCTCAAACTGCTGCATGATTCTAAAGCTCGTAAAGAGTACAAAAGCAGCCCCTTGACTGGCTTGTAAAATTGGCAATACTTGGTTAAACAAGGCATCGGAAAAACCGTCTTCTTTCGGCAACGGCATTCCTTCTGGAACATACAGAACCGCTTGATTGAAGTAATCAAACGGACTCTCCCAAGTACTGTGTGGAGTATCGCTACCTAGGCCAACCAATTGTTGATAATGACCAAAATCGCCATCAATTGAGAGCGTCGCCGAAGTGAAAACTCTGGCTTGGTCTTTATTGCCAAAGTAGGCATTCAGGGCATTGCCAATATTAAGCGGTGTCTCATGAATTCGAAAAGTTCTGCGTGCCACCTCGACCCAACGAACCACATCGTCTAGTTTACTATCGTCGACGAGTTTATGGCAGTCTTGCGACAGCTCCAATGCTCGCTCGTAGCAGCGCGTGAGGGCCTCACCGGCGACCGATGCTTTTTCTAAAACCTCGGCAAATTCGGTGAGTTTTTCGGCTAGAGATAACAGTTTCTTGGGTAAATTTGGTATCTCGTCGATTAAATCTTCCCAGCCAACACGACGCTCATTAAGCCCTAAGCTAAGTCGATAGTCAGCGGTTACCTTATCCAACTCATCTGCCAGCAATATTAGCTTGGGAATTAGACTTTTCTCTTTTAGTTCTGCAGCGCGAGTATCACTCGCCAACTCCATCACCTGCCAAGAGCTAAAACTATTTCCTAGGAAGTTCGATGCAATATCTGGTATCTGATGGGCTTCGTCGAAAATCACTGTTTCTACATCCGGCAACAAGGCCCCGAAGCCATCATCTTTAAGTGCTTTATCGGCAAAAAACAGATGGTGATTTACCACCACAATCTCACTAATCATGGCCGCTTTTCGAGCCTTATTTACGTAGCAATCATCGAAAAAAGAACAGTTTTGACCAATACAGTTATCCACCGTTGAGGTCACTGATGGCCATATTCTGGAGTCTTCTGGCACTTCGTTTAAATTGCCAATATCACCGCTTTTAGTGGTCGGTTGCCATGACGAAATCGCTTCTAATTCAGCAAGTTGCACTTTATCTAAACGCCGTGACGAGCCTCTGGTTAACATCATTCGATGCAAACACAGGTAGTTGCTGCGACCTTTGAGTAGTGATACTTTAGCGTTCAAACCCAGGGTTTCTAAAACCAGCGGAATATCACGATGAAAAAGCTGTTCTTGTAGATGTTTTGTGCCAGTCGAAACAAGGCTTTTCTTACCGGACAACAGGGCTGGCACTAGATAAGCAAAAGTTTTACCGGTACCTGTTCCAGATTCTGCTAATAAGGTCTGTTTGTTGGCGATGGTCTCTTCAATCGCTTGTGCCATTGCCACCTGTGACTCTCGCACCGTATAGTTTTCGATACGTTTGGCGAAGGGCCCATGGTCACCGAGAATATAAGCCGCACTCTCAGAGTCCACTAAGGTGGCCTCTACTTCCGACTTTGGCGAGTCAATTAAAGACTTTATTGGATCCATTTAAGCGATTGCCGAAATTACTAACGCTAGCTAACGTCGTTTTCAGCGGCGCAGTGAGCCAAGGCTGTTCCCCAGTGCGGCAAACTAATATCAAATGTTTGCTTCAACTTTTTGAGGTTTAAGACTGAAAAGGCAGGTCTCTTAGCGGGGGTCGGATACTCTTCGGTACTAATGCTTTTAATGGTTATGTTAGTAATTTCATTTTCGACGAAAATAGCTTTAGCAAATTCAGCCCAAGATGTTTGACCCTGGCAGGTGAAATGATATATCCCCGATTGGCCCTCAGTTAACCCTCCTTGCTTAAGTATTAGCGCCACCAACTGCTTAGTCGCATCGGCAATGCTGCCAGCATAAGTGGGAGCGCCGACTTGATCACCCACGACCGATAACTGGTCGCGAGTTTCAGCCAGGCTTAACATGGTTTTGTAGAAATTTTTACCATGATTAGAGTACACCCAGGCAGTACGCAATATAATAGCCGGCGCTGCCGAGGCCAAAATAGCGTTTTCACCATCTAATTTGCTTTGCCCATAAACGCCGCTTGGAGCGGTTAAATCTGATTCCAGATAGGGCTCTATCGCATCTCCTGCAAACACGTAATCGGTAGAAAAGTGAATCAGTGGCGTATTAGTTTTTGCACAATAAGAGGCAATTGCCGCTACCGCATCTCGATTCACAGTGAACGCCAAGCTAGCTTCTTGTTCAGCTAAGTCAACCGCCGTATAAGCGGCGGGATTAATAATTAGGTCGGCCGAAATGCGGCCGAGTTTAACCTCAATACTGGCGACATCACTCAAATCAAGAATCTCTCTGCCAGCAACTTGTAACTGGCAATTTTTGAAAGCGTCATCCCTCATAAACGCACGCTGTAAATAGGTGGTTACTTGGCCATGTTGGCCGATTATTAGAATTTTATTGTTCAACGACATCTGCGCTTAACCAACCTTCAATCTAGGCAAGTCTCGCAGCAATTGCCCGGCTTCATCTTTGGCCGACAACAATGGCTCAGCGATCGGCCATTGGATACCAATTTCTGGGTCATTCCACAACAGGCTACCCTCTTGTGAAGGTGCATACAGTGAAGTGCATTTATAAACAACTTCAGCCGTATCGCTAGTGACTACAAAGCCGTGAGCAAAACCTTCTGGCACATAAAGTTGTTGTTTGTTTTCATCATTCAGATAAAAGCCAAGCCACTCGCCAAAGGTCGGGGAACCATCGCGAATATCAACCGCAACGTCATATATTTCACCCTGAACCGCGCGTATCAACTTACCTTGCCATTGCGGAGTCTGGTAATGCAGGCCGCGCAATACGCCCTTGCTAGACTTCGAGTGGTTATCTTGAACAAACTCGCCAGGCAAGCCTAATTCTATAGCCTTATCACGATTATAGGTTTCCATAAAAAAACCTCGATCATCGCCAAAAACCTGAGGAGTGACGAGTAACACGCCGTCTAGCTTAGTTTGTTCAACTTTCATTGTAATGAGGGGTAATCAGTAGAGTAAAATAACAAATGCAATTGTACCGTGCGACGGTGCGAACTAGAAGGCTAATTCGCGACAGTTTGAGCGCTATCTTCAATCAACTCTGATTACTGACTTGAAATGAGATTCAATCCAAAGCCTTAATAAGCACTCCCGCGGCTTCTATGCTCTGGCCTCTGAATTTAACCGCCTCCGCGTTGTGATTAAAAACAAACTCGTGCGAGCCAGTGCAGCGTCGACGAACACCTTCAGGCATGCTAATAACCTCAAGCCCGGCTTCGACCGCCAAACTACCCAGTATTCGGGTCATCGCCTCAGTCTCAGGCCAAGCTGCTAAATAGCGAAGCTGCTTATCACCGATCAATACAGCGCTGCCATCAACGGTCCGCTCAGAAACCGCTTCGGTAGTCTCCACCGTCTCTTGCCAAGTTCGAACTGCACCTCCCGCTACTAAACTTCGATCGGAACCACGACTAAAGGTCTCGACGTAACTTACTTTACAATCAAAGTTAGGGATAGCCGGAGGTAGTGAGGTTGGAATGGTCATATTCTTGCTCTTCGATCCGCTGCGAGGACCAAGTAATGCGATGCCAGTAAACGTTTCCAGTAATTGCAGTAATTGATCAGGCCAAGTCATCAAGCCGGGTGCTAAAATCATAGCGTAACCGTCAAGAGAATCCACCGTTGGTGGCAGAATGTCTACAGACAAACCGTTTCTGCGCAAACCTCGATAAAACTCCAAGCATAATACAAAGTTGTCGAAATCTTCGCCCTGAGGCTGTATCTGCCATGCCCAACAACTCTCATAATCAAAGATCAAAGCAACCTTCGCTTGTGTCGCTTGAATATCACCAAGTTGCTCAATTTCGTTTGCGGTTCGCGCAACTTCATCAAACACGGCAGCTGGTTGACTATCAGGGCGCAGTAGGCCGGCATGCATCTGCTCTTGTGCGAATGGTGCCTGCCTCCAACGAAAATAGCACACGGCTTCAGCTTGATGGGCGATTGCCTCAAAGGTCCATAAGCGCACCATTCCGTCTAAAGGCGCTGGGTTATTGGGCGCCCAGTTCACTGGCCCAGGTTGCTGCTCCATAACCCACCACCGACCTTTGCCGACGGCACGGTAAAGGTCATGATGAAAGGCTTGAAGATCAGGGTCACCCTGTCGCTCAAAACGTTTCTTCCACTCATCGTCGGCTTCAGTCCGATCTACTAAAAATCCAAGTGGGTAGCTATCCCAACTTGCGATATCTAGATCCTCACCCACTTTAAAGTGATCGAAGTCGACAATGCGGCCCATGTAATTGTGGATAAGCGGCACAAATGCATGTTGCCTAATGGCGTCTGCTTGAGCTTTGTTATAAGCCACCACTTGATCACTACTAAAACGTTGGAAATCTAAGCAATGGCTTGGGTTCGGCTCGGTGACGGTTTGATTTGGCAGTTCTATTTGACTAAAAGAGCCGTACTCCATCGACCAAAACACGTTACCCCAGGCTTGGTTCAACTGATTAATAGTTTCGTATTTGGCTTCTAGCCAGTTATGAAACTCTCTGAGTGCCGCATCGCTATAGGAGACAACTGTATTGTGGCAACTGTATTCATTGTCGATTTGCCATGCGGTTATAGCTTCGTGTGTAGCGAAATGTTCGGCCATTATTCGAGCGATGCGTACTGATTCTTGACGGTAAGCCAGGTGGCTAAAACAATAGTGTCGACGCGAACCAAACTTACGAACATGACCACCTGCATCAACGGCCAACATGTCTGGATGCTTATCCAACATCCAGCGTGGTGGTGTCGCTGTTGGAGTGCACATAACTACGTTTAGGCCTTCAGCACCCAGTGTATCTAACGCTTGGTCCATCCAATCAAAGGTTAATTTTCCAGGCATTGCTTCAAATCTTGACCAGGCAAACTCTCCAACTCGAACTATCTTTAGACCTAAATCAGCCATCCGTTTAGCATCTTCTTTCCATTGCCCCTGGGGCCAATGTTCCGGGTAGTAACAAGTACCTAGTTGTGGATTCATTAGACCTCACCTTGTCAATTTAGTTATATGGCTTCTTCGAACCAGTGTTCCAAGAAGCTTGTTTATAGCTTTTTAAATATTATTTATATTATAATTAAATCACACTCACAACGCATTAGACTTTTTCAATCTCTTGGGGAATAGTAATTTCAGCTAGAATAGTAGAATGCTTAGGCCAGAAAGAAAACATCAATGACACAAACTACTCGGTTCATAGCCGGTGATTGGGGTACCAGTAATTTACGCTTGTATCTCTGTGAATACTATTTAGATGGTGCATCACAAATTCTAGATACTCGCTTTGGCCCCGGCATTAGTAAAATAGAGGGCGACTTTGAAAATATATTTTTTGAATTAACACAAGACTGGTTTGAGCAGTGCAGTGAATTGCCCGTACTTCTCTCTGGCATGGTCGGTTCAAACATTGGCTGGAAAAATGCACCATATCTAAATTGCCCCGTTGATGCTGCACAAATCGCCGCGGGCAGGCTCGAATTTAACTGCCGAGGCATTTCTTTTTCTATACTTTCAGGCCTACGAACTGAAAACCCATTGGGCGCAGTCGATGTAATGCGTGGCGAAGAGCTGCAGATGCTTGGCTGGCTTCGTTTACAAGGCAATAGTGATGGCAAGCGACTATTTGCGCTGCCAGGCACGCATAACAAGTGGACGCTGGTTGAAAATGGCTCGATTACTAATTTTCTTACCGCATTTACCGGCGAGTTATATTCTTTACTTAGCACCAATAGTATCTTGCTGGCGGAGTCAACGGATATCATTTTTAACCAACAAGCCTTTATCGAGGGTGTTCGGGCGATTGGGTCTCTGGGTGATGCGCAATTGCTACACGTCTTATTTGCGACTCGCAGCAAACAAGTATTGGGAGAAATGTCGAGTGCCGACGCCCCCTCATACTTATCAGGGCTAATCATCGGCGCCGACGTCATTGGCGCAACCAAACTGTTTGGCAAACTTGATCAGGTCAGTATCATTGGCGAACCTAGCTTAACTAAGAACTACAAATTAGCACTCGATCACTTTGGCATATCAAGCGAGAGCTGCGACCCATCGAAAATAGCGATAGCTGGCTTTGAGGCGATCTTTGAACATTTAATACGAGAGAAAAGAACATGAGTAGCGAACTTGATGCATGGCTAGAAAAAATGCCCGTTGTGGCGATCATTCGCGGTATCACTCCCGATCACGTGATCGAAATAGGTCACGCTATTTACGAAGCCGGTATCGGTATTATTGAGGTGCCACTAAACTCGCCTGAACCGTTCGAAAGCATCAAACGCTTAAGTATTGATCTGGGTGAAGACTGCATTATCGGCTGCGGAACATTACTAAATGAAGAGGACGCCAAACGAGTTGCCAAGGTTGGTGGGCAAATCGCCGTCACTCCAAATACTCGCCCTAGCGTAATCCAAAAATGTATCGAGCTCGGCATGACTCCAATGCCAGGTTGGGCCACGCCAACCGAAGCCTTTGCCGCGTATCGCGCGGGGGCACGCTATCTAAAATTATTTCCTGCATCGAGTTTTGGTTCCGAACATATTAAAGCGGTTAAGGCGGTACTCCCAAGTGACGCTAAGATACTCGCCGTAGGTGGTGCTGGGGCACACAACGCCGCCGAGTGGTTAGAGGCTGGGGTCGACGGGTTTGGTATAGGCAGCGATATTTATAAAGCCGGCCGCAGTGCTGAAGATGTTCACCAACGCTGTAAAGACATTGTTGACGCAATCAACTCAGCTAGGTGAATCCATGCGTTTAATCGACAGCCTAAAAGTTGAAAACGAACTCGGCGAAGGAGTTGTGTGGGATCACGCAGCGTCTAAGCTTTGGTGGACTGATATCCAGCAAAGTAAGCTCTATCGGTATGACCCGCAGTCGAAGCAGCTAGAGCAATGGAATACACCGGAACGGCTCTGTTGCTTTGCACCTAGACATAATAGTGGTGGGCTTGTTGCCGCTTTCGAATCTGGGTTTGCCTTTTATACACCAGAAAGCGGCCAACTAGAATGGATCGAAAGGCTCGAAGAAGACAACCCCGGAACGCGGTTTAACGACGGGCGAACCGATCGACAGGGTCGTTTATGGGCTGCCACAATGGTTGAACATGACCAGATCGCGACCTGCAAAGGCTCTCTTTATTGCCTAGACCACGACTTAAAAATACATAAAACGATCGGTGGTTTGTCAATTCCAAACAGTTTGTGCTGGAGCCCTGATGGCAAAAGTATGTACCATACTGACACGCCAACTAGGCAAATAAATCAATACGACTATGATCTTAAAGCGGCGACTTTTAGCAATCAGCGAAACTTCACTAAGACTAAACCAGGTTGTTATCCCGATGGCTCGGTTGTCGATGCCGAAGGTTACCTATGGAACGCCCAATGGGGTAGCAGCACAGTGGTGCGCTATGCGCCTAATGGGGCGCAAGACTTAGTGGTCAAAGTGCCGACCAGCCAGCCAACTTGCGTCGCGTTCGGAGGTGAAAACTTAAACCTGATGTTCATTACCTCGGCTTGGCAAGATTTAGATAGCCAGGCTCGTGCTGCCGAGCCCGATGCAGGCAGTTTGTTTGTGTTTGAGACTAATTACTTAGGGCTAATTGAAAGCCGCTTTGTTGAGACTAGTGTTCGCTGAACGCATGGATGGAGAACGTGCGTAGGTATTCAGATACGCGCCTCGCCTGCAGATTACGCTCGAGATCCTTCGGCTGCGCTAAGGATGACCGTATTTTCCGCATAGCTAGCGAAACAAGCCACCGCTAAAAAACAGTCCCCTTTAGTGCCGCCAACTAAGTGACCCTTGAGAGTAAAGGTTTTTATAAATCAGCCTTAGCCGTCAAAGAATCTATATATTCCTGCCGTTTTGCTTCGGCTTGATCACCAAAGAAAATCTTGCAGGCCTCGATTAACCCAGGGGCATCAATAATATCTTGATGACGTACAACCTGTGTAATCTTCGAGCGACGACGCAAAAAATCATCCAATTTGGTAACCATTTCATAACGCGCGGTGTGCTCGATTTCGCATCGTAGATACTCAGCGTTCTC
>JAWUZB010000034.1:0-7819 GCA_034110505.1 Gammaproteobacteria bacterium | reverse complement strand
CATGACCAATATTATGCACAAACTGCATGTAAGTAACCGCGTTCAAGCGGCAATCAAGGCCTATGAAATGGGCAGACAGTCTAGAAGGTAAACCGAATAGGCCGATTTTGGGTCTAGCTGTAAAAATTTGTAGACCTTAGTCTGATCGATTGGCTACCTTGGTCTATGGTTTTATATGATTGATAACAGTATTCTACATAAATGGTTAGGTAGGGCATGTAAATTAGCTTCAGCCACTTCAAGTTTTGGGTAGGGTTGGGTAAATCCTTTTTTGTTGGAGTTTGATTTATATTTTTTGATAAGAGGTTTTGTAGGGAAACCATTGACGATCAAACAAGTACTAAACCATTAAGCTCCCCCTTCTTAGGGGGGGCTTTTTTTGTCTTAATTACACTTTGGCTAATTTTTGTTTCGGTATTATCTAAACGCTACAGGTTTCGATCAGCGGTATTACCTCAACTAATTCAGCTTAAGTGTTGGATTAATGATGCTTTCTTCGCTTGTAGTAATTGCCTAGTAACATTTCAAACTGTAGTCCGAATCGTATGGCACTTTTGTATGTTTGACCAGGTAGCTCCTTTTCCCACCTTAAATCAACGCCAGTTTCCATAAATAACCAGTCTCTTAAAATAGGACGAATATAGGTTAATGTTAAGCCGTATTCAGGTATCGATACTGGATTTTTTTCCTCACCTCTGACGTACAAGCTTGATGAAATTCCACGTTTATCACTTAAGGAATGATGCCATGTGGTGTCAGTGAACCATTCAATTTGGTCAGCGTCCTCAGTATATTTAACGCTACCGTGGGTTACCCAGATATCATCGTCTCCAATTAACTTAGTGAACTCGGTATTACTACTGATTCCAAAGCCGTCTTGCTTACGCCAAAAAGCAGTTTGAGTGGTACGCCAGAATTTATCGTCTGCAACCCGAAACAAATACCGATGAGCTAGTTTTGCATAAGGGCTAACCCCACTGCTGAGTTTTGCGCCTACGGAAATATCGAAACCATTACTGTCTTCGTTGGGAGTGCGGTAGCCAAGGCCAACTAACCATTCGCTATCCTCATCATTAGTAGACCTTAGACCTACATTGTTAAGTCTGTCTCGGCTTACCTCAGTGTTGGCAAGATAGGCATCTTCCTCTACGCGACCAACGAAGGCTTTTAAACGTTTACTAACATTGGGTAATTTTGCATTTATCCTCACCCGTATCCGCGGGTCTAAACCGTCAATTTCATCATGTCTAAAGCCAAGTGAAAGCTTGCCAGTAAACTCTTCACCCTCGAATTTTTCTTGGTCTCCAAATAAGCCATCTAACCAACTCGCAGTATTGCATAAACGTGAATGAGTTCCAGCCCGCAAACCGTCTACCCATTGTTGGCTAGCACGCTTTGCTTCACAGCCATTATGCTTTTCCTCTAGTTTTTGTGGATCGATTTCAGAGCCGCCTTTATTAACAGCGCTCCCTTCAGCAACAGAGCTTTCGCTTGTGATCGGCTCGATTGGGCTTGCCACAACGACTTCAGATGCTTGTATCAGGGGGCAGATTACGGCGATACAATAAAAATTTAACAAACGTTTTTTCATATTATTATTTTGATTGTCTAACTTTCGATATGAAACTAAAAGCTATCATAGTCCTCAGACGGATAGTATCTTTGATAGTTTATTTGGTTGGCTTCCAAGCTTCCATCGATCAATCCTTTTGCGTCGTATTCGACCTTACTAATATATTCACTCTGGTCGCTTCGTTCAGCGGATGTTCTTAAGGCACTGCCCCAAGTAGAAACATGTGTGTTATTTATGCGGCGAACGTTATTGTCTTGGGCCCATTCGTTGGCGATTAGAATGCCCAATGCTCGAACCCTCTTAGCCATCTTTTTCTTATCTTTCGGCTTATCGATGGAGGCTATGAAACGTTCTGAAATATTGTTCCAGCCGTTGGGGTATAAAACCGTTCCCTGATAGAAGCGAACGATCCAGATTAAATGGGCTTCAATTACCTGCGGATCGGCAACTTTTAATTGCCGATTATTCAGAAACTCAGCGACAAAAATTTTTCTAGCTGGAATTTCTGCTGGCCAGTTTTTCTTGGTCGCTAGGGTGGTGCAGCCAGCTATTATGAGCAGCAACAACACTACCAAGGAATTTAAAAAAAGTTTTTGCATGTTTTTGTGGTTTTCAATACGGGGGTTCTTGAACAGTATTCTTACTGAATATGATGATATGTCAATTTCGATGCAAATATAGGTCATTTAGACGACATTGTTAAATGCCACCTTGACGTTGTGGTTGGACAATAAGTCTATTATCAATGTTAGTTAGAGATCAAATTGTAAAGTTTCGTAACATATGTGCAACAGTTGTTGGAAACATGACTAGAATAATGTCTAATTGGAAAATCTTGATGGTGGTTGTTTAAATTTGAATGCGCTTGGTTTTGTATCTGAAATATTTAGATCGAGCAAAAAAATCATCCAAGACATTCTTTTATATCTGGTTCTGTTTTAATCTGATTTTTCATTTAGCCAGTACCAGAGTTATTATTAATTTACTTTAGCGCACACTGTAGGGTTATATTGTGGATCTAAGAAAACGGCGAAGCCAAGAAAAGCTTCAATTAGCTTTGGCGCAGCATTTACAAAGCAAAACTATTGATGAAATCACCATTGGTGAATTAACCAAGACTGCCGGCGTAAGTCGGCAAACATTTTATTCAAATTTCGATAGTAAGCAATCAATTTTATTGTCAAGAATCGAGTCTTTGTTTGAAAAAGCATGGGTCAAAACTGAGGTTCTTATACAAAATTCAGAGATTGGACGCGAGGAATTCGTAGAAGTTAGTGTTCGTAACTTACTCGAAGAATGCGACAAAGAACGAACAATGATGCGAGCGGCCTTTACTGGGCAAGCTGGTATTCAATGTTTGTCCTTATTAAAAGTTCTAATTGCAAAACTAATTTCAGATCGTATTTTGTTTCAATTTAACCATAATTTCAACGCTCGTCAGTTGGATACAATTTCTGATTTTTATGCTGGCGGTATTATCGGCACGGTTCAAGGTTGGTTGATAGATGAGACGTCAATGAAAGACATAAATTCAGTTGCACGCCAAATCGGCCGACTGATTCCACATGGTTTAGACGGTTATATTGCCAAGCCATATTAAAATCTTTGGCTTGCCATTATAAAAAAGGCGTTCGAGATACTCGAACGCCTTTTTTATTCCGATTATTCGTGGTTCGGCTATTAAGCTCGTTCGACGTATTCCCCCGTTTCAGTGTTCACTTTTATCTTTTCGCCAATATTTACAAAGGTTGGAACGGTGATGCGAATCCCTGTTTCCAGTAGGGCTGGCTTGCCACCGCTTGCGGCGGTTTGGCCTTTAACGACGCCTTCGGTATCAGTAACCTCTAAGATAACGTTAGACGGCAAATCAACACCAATTGGGGTCTCATCATAAAACATGATTTGTACATCGGTGTTTGGTAATAGATAGCCCGATTGCTCAGACAAGTCGTCGGCGCTAAGCGTTAGCTGTTCGTAGTTTTCCGAGTCCATAAAGATATGATCGCTGCCCTCAGCATACAGATACTGCATTTTACGCGGCTCAACATGAGGTTTTTCAACTTTATCGGTTGAGCGAAAGCGCTCGTTTAATTTTGTGCCATTGATGATGTCTTTTAGTTCACATTGAACAAAGGCACCACCTTTACCGGGTTTTACATGACTTTTCTTTAGCACGCGCCATAGATTGCCTTGATGTTCAATGAGACCACCGATGCGGATTTCGTTTGCTGATATTTTAGCCATGGTTGTTTTTATACAGGAGTTTCATAATTTTGCCGATTATAGGTGAATCAGGCAACGAATGCCCAGCTTATAAGCGGTATAATGGTGTTCTCTAAGTTAACTTCCTATTTTTATTAAACGTCACTGTGTCATTTGATTATAAAACCTTCTTGCAAAACGTTGGCCAAGGCCCGGGCATTTACCAAATGTTCGACTCAGAAGGCGCATTGCTTTACGTGGGTAAAGCTAAGAATTTAAAGAACCGTTTATCGAGCTATTTTCGTAGCACCGGCTTATCGATTAAAACCGAAGTCATGATGAAAAAAGTAGTCGACATTCAGGTGACGGTCACCTTTACCGAGAACGAAGCATTGATCTTAGAGTCAAATCTGATCAAAGATCGTAAGCCGCGCTATAACATTTTGCTGCGCGACAGCAAAAGCTACCCTTTTATTCACATAGACGATTCGCATGAATTCCCTCGATTAAGTTTTTATCGAGGCGATCGAAGTGCGCCGGGCAAGTATTTTGGCCCATACCCAGGCGTTTCGGCTATTCGAGAGACGCTCTCACTGCTGCAAAAGGTATTGCCAGTGCGCCAATGCGATGATGTGTTTTTTAGTAATCGCTCACGTCCGTGTCTGCAGTATCAAATTAAACGTTGTAGTGGTCCATGTGTCGGCTTAGTTAGTAAAGAGGCATATGCTAAAGATATCGAACTAGCGGGCATGTTCCTGCAAGGTAAAGACGAATCGTTAAATGAGCTACTGCAAAGCAATATGGCATCGGCCTCAGCAGATTTAAAATTTGAAGAAGCGGCCGGCTGGCGTGACCGTGTGAATGCGCTTCGAAGAGTGCAATCGCATCAGTCAATTACCTCAGGCCATAGTGATGTTGATATTCTTACAGTGGCAAGCTTGCATGGCAAAGTCTGCGTAGAAGTAACCTTTATTCGCGGCGGTCGACACAGCGGTAGTAACGGTCATTACCCGACCGTATTATTAGAGTTTACTGAAGCAGAAATTCTCTCGGCGTTTATCACTCAGTATTATCATCGTCGGCAAGCACCAAAAGAAATTATTATCGGCATTGAACTTGAGGGGCATGCTGAGTTAGAGACATGGTTAAGCGAGCAGTCGGACCGAAAGGTCGTCATTACTAACACCGTCAGAGGTCCACGACGCGATTGGTTGGCAATGGCTCAGCTGAACGTTACTGAACGGATTAAACGACACTTATCAGAAACCCAGAGCGTTCTAAAACGTTTAAAAGCGTTAACCGATGTATTCCAACTAGAACAAACAATTGGTCGAATCGAATGCTTCGATATTAGCCATACCATGGGTCAGCAAACGGTTGCGAGTTGTGTGGTGTTTACCGATAAGGGCGAGACTAAATCTGATTACCGTCGTTACAATATTAGTAACATTACCCCCGGAGATGACTACGCCGCTATGCGCCAGGCTATTCAGCGGCGCTATAAACGGGTCTTAAAAGAAGAGGGTGTGTTGCCAGATGTGTTGTTAATCGACGGTGGTAAAGGGCAGTTGTCATCGGCTGCTCAAATCATGCGTGAGTTACAAATCAACGGTGTATTGCTGGTCGGCGTTGCCAAAGGGGAGGGTCGTAAACCCGGTTTAGAGACACTTTTCATAGAAGGTCAGTCAATTGGTATCAAATTGGCGGCTAATTCAGCGGCGATGCACCTAGTGCAACAGATACGTGACGAGGCACATCGCTTTGCAATTACCGGCCATAGAGCTCGCCGAGGTAAAGCTCAAACCCAATCAGTGTTGCAAGAGATACCAGGCATTGGCGCTAAAAGAAGGCAAGCCTTACTCAAGCATTTTGGCGGCCTGCAAGGTATACAACAAGCCGGCGTTAAAGACCTAAACAAAGTCACTGGTATTAATGTCGACTTAGCCGAAAAGATATACCAGCATCTACAAAAATAGACCTATTAAGAAGGCTAAGCCTAGCCGTTTTCACCTCAAATTAGTGTTACACTTGAAATATAAATTGATCACATCTTTAGCTAATGATTAACATACCTAACTGTCTAACGTTTTTCAGAATTCTCGCCATCCCAATGATTATTGGTGTGTATTTTTCTGGCTGGTTATATGCCAATTGGTATTGCGCGGTTTTATTTGCCTTAGCCGGTATTAGTGATGCGCTAGATGGTTATTTAGCTAGGCGTTGGAATCAGACATCTAAGCTTGGTGAATTCTTAGATCCGGTCGCCGATAAACTATTGGTATCGACCATGCTATTGCTGGTAATGAGTAATTTTGAATTGCAACAAGCGTTGTGGTCCAAATTTCTATTTTCTATAACCGTAATCATTATCATTAGTAGAGAGATTACCGTCTCAGCACTAAGAGAATGGATGGCCGAACTCGGTAAACGCGCAAATGTAGCGGTGTCTCAGGTGGGTAAATATAAAACCGGTATCCAAATGTCGGCAATTGGTGGGTTAATTTTCGCTCAACCGCTGTTTGGCTTGCCGATATTATTCATGGCCGAAATGTTGCTATATGCCGCTGGAGTACTAACTATATGGTCGATGTCTATCTATTTGAGAGCCGCTTATAATGCGGTAAAAGATGATTAGAAATTGACAATAGAAGTATTTGGAAAAAAATTGAAACAATCATTGACTCATATTCCTAACTGCATATAATAGCGCCCACTCAAGCGGGAATAGCTCAGTGGTAGAGCACAACCTTGCCAAGGTTGGGGTCGCGAGTTCGAATCTCGTTTCCCGCTCCAGAATATCTAAAACGGGAAAAGTTCATACTTTTCCCGTTTTTGTTTGAGAATAGTTTTAGCTTTTTTTAAAACAGAGTTAAAATTAGTAGTCTGACGGCTCGATGGCAGAGTGGTTATGCAGCGGCCTGCAAAGCCGTGTACGCCGGTTCGACTCCGGCTCGAGCCTCCACTCTTTATGTGGGGCGTGTCAGATTATTTCGGTCATGCTTTAGCCTGACCTAATAGCTCGAAGAGTAACAGTAGGCTAAAGACAAGGGAGCCAATCCCCGCAATATTTTTACTCGTTAGCCCGGGTGGCGAAATTGGTAGACGCAACGGACTTAAAATCCGTCGGGGGCAACCCCTTGCCGGTTCAAGTCCGGCCCCGGGCACCATTCATTTCCACATGTTTGGCATCAACGATAACAATGTAGTACCCAAGATTCTATGCGGGAATAGCTCAGTGGTAGAGCACAACCTTGCCAAGGTTGGGGTCGCGAGTTCGAATCTCGTTTCCCGCTCCAATTTGACACCACTTCAAAGACTTGCCGGTCATTTTCTCTAATTATTTTCAGTCATCCTGAGCGCAGCCGAAGGATCTCTATTGTTTCACACGATTTCGATTGCTGACTCGGTGTCACGAAATCTATTCAGTAAACGGAGAGGCAGGCGCAAAGGATGGCCCGCAATTATCAAAACGTTTCGCGTCAGGCGAGACTCCGAAGACTGGGCGCGCACCACAGAAGACGAAATTATCAGAGGCATTTATGTGCCTCGCAACGATTCTGAAAAGCTTACAATATCTAATGCCTTAGATAGATATCAAAAAGACGTATCCCCAACCAAACAAGCATCAACTCGAGATCGAGAAAAGACTCGCATCAAATAATTAAAGAGCTCACTCGGAAATTACAGCTTAGCCACATTAACCGCCGAGACCATTGCCTAGTTCAAATGAGGGTGCAGAGACAAACGTCTTGCCGACGGCAAGAGCAATAATACCGTCCGGTTAGAACTCGCCTTACTCAGCCATTTATACACAACCGCGATTAGAGAATGGGGGCTAGGCATTGCCTTTAACCCCGTTAAAAACGTTCGCAAGCCAAGCCCAGGGAAACCCCAATCGTGATGGCCAAAGAAGGCCATATCAATCAGGCAACCTTTGCGACGACGCCTTAGTGCGAGCAGGTATTACTAACTTAAGGTTTCACGACCTTCGGCATGAAGCTACCAGCCGATTCGTAGAAGCAGGGCTTTCAGATCAACAGGTAT
>JAWUZB010000033.1:0-33796 GCA_034110505.1 Gammaproteobacteria bacterium | reverse complement strand
AGCCTAGCAGAATTTGAATTACTTTCGCCTCGAAGCACGCGTGAGAGAGGTAGCCAGTTAGCCTACTCACATGAACATGCCTTTGCTATCAGCCAAGCGTTGATTGCTCACAAGGTAGTTGTGGATTTTCGCGCACCAAATATTATCCGCTTTGGTTTTACTCCGCTGTACTTGAGTTATCAAGAGGTTTGGAGTGCGGCACAGGTGCTTATAAAAATCGTTGAGCAGCAGCTCTACCTAGATCCTAAATATCACACTCGAAGCAAAGTCACTTAGTTTTTAGAGTCGTGCGTTGGCCCTGTTCGGCGTCACATTAAACGGCGAATTTAAGCAAGTCGCTGCTCTAAAAAGCTGATAATCTGTTTTGATTCGTACATCCAACGAACTTCCCCATTTTCTTCAATACGCAAGCAAGGCACCTTTACGCGACCGCCACCGTTCTCTAACTGTTGGCGATAATCGGGATTTTTATTAATATCACGAGCCTCAATAGTGACGTTTAGCTTATGTATTGCACGGCGAGTCTTGGTGCAAAAAGGGCAGGCGAAAAGTTGATAAAGAGAAAGCCCTTGCATAGCGGATTGCGCTTTAACTTGTTCTTGCTCCGAACGTTGGATACCCTTAGGTCTAGAGATCCAGTCGAAAAAAACAATAATTAGGCCTAGCCCGTTGCGAGCGCCTTTTAGAATGATAGATTTAAGTGACATAAGTGAGTCTTGCAAAACGCAGAAGATTGATTACTGGCGCGCAGTCTACCTGCAATTTGAGTCTGAATGAATAGCGATTAGGCTAGTTTTACTTGTATCCGATCGACAATAGCGATAACGTGAGCGCCGAACTACTTTGAGCACAATATTATGTCCGAACAAGATAGAAATAACCCGTTGCATGGCGTTGGCATTGATGCCATGTTCTCCGAAATATTGCGGCATTATCACTGGGAGATATTGTCTGAACAACTGAAATTCAAGTGTTTAGAGAGTCACCCGAGCTTTGCCGCGGCGACCAAGTTTCTTAAGAAAACTAAGTGGGCGAGAGAGAAGACAGAAGCTTTTTATCTATATAGATTCAAACAGTTACCGATTCCGAGTGACGAAGAACATCTGCTGCCTCCGCGAGAGCGAAGTTTTGAGAGTGGATTAGGTGAAAAACATCCCGCGGAAATCAAACAAGGCGATAAACAGTTCTTCGATGACCCAATTTCAGGGCCTAAATTTCACGATAAAGTGCCGTACGACGAAACACAGTCTGACAAAAAGCCCTATGACAAACCGTCGCGTAGAGCGCCTTCGAAACCAAAACCTAGTCTCATTGAAAGCAATGGTGATAAGGCAGTCGATTCAGAAAATTCAAATAACTCAGATACCTCGGACAGCTCAGATACCTCGGACAGCTCAGATAGTTCGGCTGGTTCAGATAGTTCCGACCCTTGGGGTAAGTGGAAGAAGTAAGCACATGACTATACCTTCGTAGATTTATTGAATCAGAGGTCTTGGTAGTCGGGCTTTGGCTTATTGTGCGATAGTAGTTTTATATGATTAAGCATCAACTTCAAGTAACGGTATTCTGGTTGGCGACCGCCTATGTCCTTTTTCTGCTGGGCTTTTCGTTCTGGGTTTATCACACTAAATACCAGATGATCACGGGCGTTTTCAGTGCTCTCGGTTACCCAAGCTATTTGATATACCCATTAGCTTATTTGAAGCTTTTAGCGATACTGATAATTATTTCCCACCGGTATAACGATTTGCGCGACATGGCCTATGCCGCGTATTTTATCAATATGACACTGGCGCTAGTCGGCCATGCTGTCTACGGCGATGCATACCTACACGCTGTGCTCGGAGCTACTTGCGTGATGATTTCCTATTTACTGGGCAATAAAGTCAGAGGCAGACCAAAACGTAATTTCTTCGGAAAATTTACCGATATTTAAGCAATAGAGGTTGCTCTTAGTGATGTTACTCTGAGTTTAGGCCACTATTTTTTGGTTTTGAAACTCAGGGTGCTGAAACGGCTGCAACAGAGAACAGTTTTGCGGTAAATCTCGGGGCATCATGCCGCGTTAAATGATAGGTTAATTCAGTGCTGTCGATGTTTAAGCTTATGCTCCAAACATTAGTGCTGGCGGCTGGAATAATTGCTGCTGTGTGAGTGTCGGCCGCAAATGATTGGCTTAATCCTGAACCACCATTGATCGCCATACCCCCATACATATTAACTTCGTCAGGTGTTCCGTCTTCATGGCGGTGATCATGTTTGAGCTGCAAGCCATCATCGGTTTTACTTACTATCCAAGTGCGAGAGCGGTCTTCACCTACATCGAATGGAATTCTAATTTCGCTCTCAGTGCAGTTGTCTATCTTGGCGACCAAGAGTTTGCCGGCAAAACTATCTTGTCCTTCAGTAGGGAAGGTCATAGCGCCTTCATAGCGTTGACCGCAGAGTGATGAAATCGAGTCAAAAAAAGCAAGCTGAGCGAGTTTGTCATTGGCCGTATTATCTTTAGCGTTGGTTGCTATTGTGGCGGTAAGGCTCAATACCAGCAGACTAAGCGATGAGTAGAGTTTCATAGGCATTCTTTCTTTCTGTTTTCGGTTATTTGAGGTTCGAGTTTAAGGTGTGATTACTAATCGATAAAGTAGACTTTATCATTTACCGCTATTTCGCCATTCTCGATTACTTGTGCGGTAATCCCACCATGGCCTCGAACGGCATTATAGCCACCAGGGCCGAAGGTCGTCTGCATAAAGGAGCAGGGGTGACACAAGCCAGTATAGAGCAGCACGGCGTTGCCTATTTTAAATTTTTTACCCTTCAATGCCAGTAAGTTGATTCCGCTAACGCTAATATTTCTTCTTAATAATGCAGGCGAACAATCATCTAAGCCTAGTAGGCTAGCGATAACGGCTAAGTGTTCGTGCTGTATCAGGCTGACATGACGCTTACCGCTAGTACCTGAATAGCGATCCCCTGTTAGCCCAAGTTCAGTATTCGCCGCTACTTTGCTGACAATATGGATTGGCGCCCTGCGTTCTGGGCGAAGGCCAATCCATTTAACCGTACCGATCTGAGGCAGAGTATCTAAAAGCGTTTGAATCGTTTGTGTCATTGAACACGATTGAACTGCAATGAGAAACTAACCGGCACCGACTCAGCAATGGGTAGATTATTCACCAAAGCAGAAAGTTTTCTAATGCCATCAATCATATTATAATCAGCGGCACGAATAATGACCGGCTGGGTGCTTGCCACGATCAACATCTCAGTGCTTAATTTGTTGATTCGTACATCTATTTGTAATTCCTTACTCACCCCATGCATTGACAAACTTGCCGGTAAAGTGGCTAGCAGCGAAGCACCGTTTTTTAAGTCTTTTAATAGAGCTACAACATCAGCGCTGACTTCTATACTTGGGTAAAGACCAGTTTCGAATAAAAATTCGCGCATTCTGTCATTACGAATCGGCACCATTGACTCAACACTATCAGGCTTAAGGATGATTGATACTTTGCCGTCAGTAATACTTCCTGAGAGGTCCGTTAGGCTGTGAGATTCACCAATGTTGCCTTTCTTAATACTAATAAAGTTGACTCTCGAATTTGCCGAATCGATAAGCCACTCCGCAGTCTGTTGGCTAGTTTGTGCGTTTGCACAGATCGACATGCTGATCACTGCAAGCAAGGTTATGGCTTTTATAAATTTCATAATTTGTTGATCCGGTTAATTATACGTGCTTCAGGACTAAGCCACAGCAGCAGTTTATAAGATTGTACGCGTTTGAAGATTGCTTATTGCCATTATCGCTTAAAGTGAATCATATTTGTGTCGCCAATCGCTAAACTTTAGCCAATCGCCTACTGACGATTAGCGTTGCTTAAGGATAAAGCTCTTAAGTCGTAAGGTTCTAAACTAATTTTCGCTTGCCTTAGCTGTTTAGAAAGTTGTTTAAAAGTTGTCTAAAATAAAATTCATTAATGCACTATTATTTTGAAAAACCTACATCATTGCGTGATGAATACTGATTCCACCGTTGAGGAGCGAATTGCCAGCAAGGCAGTCGCAGCCTTGTACGCCAAAAGCGGCTTGCGCTTAGAGCTGGTTGATAAAAACTCTGTGCTCGGCACAGGTCTTTGGCCAGATATGCGATTCCGAATCGCTGAGTCAGACCTAGAGTTAGTGTGCGAGATCAAAACAGGTTTATGCACAAACATGCTCGAGCACACTGTGAAATTGCTACGCACGGCGGTTGAAGGTCGTCCGCCAATGATTATGGCTAATTATATTGATTCTAAATTAGCCAAAGCGCTACGCCAGTTGGGAGTTAATTACGCTGACGCTAGTGGCAATGCCTATATAAACTTGGCCCCTTATTTTGTCTTTATTGAGGGTCAGATAATCGCCGACGGCCTCAGCCAAACCAGGCCACCAAAGCCATTTAGCGCAACTGATTTACAAGTAATCTATGCTTTGCTTACTAATCATGGTTTGTTAAATCAAAATTATCGACAAGTGTCGGAACGTGCCAATGTCGCTCTGGGTATTTGCGGCTCTGTATTTAGAGAGCTTAAAGACCAAGGTTACTTTGTTGAATCAGTGACAACAAAAAAGCGTCAATGGCGTGCTAAACATAAGTTGATCGGGCGTTGGGTTGAGCAATATCCAATGCTACTAAAGCGCGCCTTTGTTGGCGAATTTTCGAGCACAAACCTAGATTGGATGCGGGCCGACGGAATGAATGAATTTGATGCTCAGTTTGGCGGCAAGGTAGCAGTTGCCAAATACGTTCACACTGACGTTGGCGGTGAGCTCTCTGTTTACGTCAATGATCAGCAGCAATGGCAGTTTATTCGAGAAATGGGTCTGGTCAAAGAGCCGCAAAACACTAACTGCTCGGCCGTATCGAAGGTGAAAGTATTTTCAAAGTTTTGGGGCCGTGATTCGGTCTCCGATGAGGTCGATCAGGCAAGCCTGACTAGCCGCGTAGTACACCCACTGATGGCCTATGCCGAATTGATTCAAAGAGGTGATGACCTTAGCCGCAATACGGCTAATCAAATTGCGTCAAAATACTTTGTTTGAGGTACCACAATGAACTCTCAAGTGTGCGTATGCGATAGCCAGAAGCCCTATGCGCATTGTTGTCAGCCGTTTTTAAGTGGGTGCAAGCAAACTAAAACTCCGGTGCAGTTAATGCGCTCTCGCTTTAGTGCTTTTGCGCTTGGGGGTTATGGTTCTTATCTGCTCAGAACCTGGTTACCCGCCTCATCTAAAGGCCTTAGTGAGTTTGAACTATCACAATTATCGGTCAACTGGCGGGGTTTAGCCATTATTGATAAATCGCAGACAGGGGAGCGAGGTATGGTTGAATTTAAAGCCACCTTTGTTGATCACGATAATGAGATAGGCCTACACCATGAAATCTCCCAATTTCACAGAGTGAGCGGTCGCTGGTATTACGCAAGTGGTCGAGTGATAATCGAATAGGCTGGTTTTCTAATCAGAATCGAGCGCTATTTTGGGGTAATATAGGCAACTAATGATCACTCGCACTTAACCGTGCCTTAGTAAAATGAATAGCATTCCCATTCTTGATATAGGTCGCTTTGAAAGTGACCATGATGCATTTATTGCCGAGTTTCGTGAGGCCTACGAGGAATGGGGTTTTGCCGGCATTAGCGGACATCAACTCGATCTCAAAATAATTCAATCGGCTTGGGTTGAGGCTGAAAAATTCTTTGCCTTGCCGACCGAGGTGAAAATTAAGTATGAAGGCGAAGAACAAGATCGTTCTAGAGGCTACATTCCTTTTGGTGTTGAGAAAGCTAAGGACTCAAAGCATTCGGATTTAAAAGAGTTCTATCATATAGGTCATCAGGTTGACGGTGCGGCCCATTTATCGGCCAATATCTGGCCAACTGAAACGGCTGAATTTCAAGCCACGTTTGAAACCTTGTATGCAAGTCTAGAGTCACTAGCGTTGCGAGTGCTGAGCATCTTTGCCTGTGTACTCGGGTTGCCAATCGACTACTTTGATAGCCGTATTAAAACCGGTGAGACACTCTTACGAATTTTGCATTATCCGCCAATCGTTGACCAAGACATACCCAATTTAAGAGCCGCCGCGCATGAAGACATTAATCTGATTACGCTGCTTGCTGGCTCAGAGCAAGATGGCCTTGAAGTGTTAAGTCGCCAGGGTGAATGGGTACCGATCAATATGATCGAGGGTACAATTGTTTGCAATGTAGGCGATATGTTGCAGCGATTAACCAATGCAAAATTGCCCTCAACCACACACCGTGTGGTTAACCCAAAGGGCGACAGTGCCAGAACCAGTCGATATTCGGTTCCATTTTTTGTGCATCCGAGCCCAGACGTGTCATTAGAATGTTTGGCAAGTTGCGTTGATGATGAAAACCCTAGACTGTTCGAGCCAACCACTGCTGGCGAGTACCTCGAACAACGTTTGAAAGAAATTGGCTTACTCAAGGCTTGATAGATGACCACTACGATACTAAATTTCGGCTCGATCAATATTGATCATATTTACCGTGTAGAGCACTTTGTGCAGCCTGGAGAAACGCTAGCGAGTTGCCATTTGGATATTGCTTTGGGAGGCAAGGGTGCCAATCAGTCGGTGGCCATTGCGCGCGCTGGAGGCATGGTTAAGCACGTCGGTCGCGCCTGTAAATCTGATGCTTGGGTATTCAACTACCTGCAGAGTTGTGGTGTCGATATCTCAAATGTTGAACCTGTCGATGAGCCTAGTGGCCACGCAATTATTCAGCTTGATCAGCACGGCGAGAATGCAATTATATTGCATGGCGGTGCAAATCAAAATTTTCAACTTGATTATCTAAAGACGCTTATTACTAAAAGTCAGGAAGGGGATTATTTGCTCGCTCAGAATGAGTGTAATGGCTTGTCTGGGATTATCGAAATGGCGCTTGAGGCTGGGCTGAAAATAGCCCTAAACCCAGCGCCGATGACTGATGCGATACGCTTATTACCATTGCATAGGCTAGACACATTGATTGTCAATCAGGGTGAGGCACAAGCTTTATCTGGCAAAGACAGTATCGATGAGATGGTTGATGCGCTAGCTAAGTCTTTGCCGAATACTCGAGTAGTTATTACCCTAGGGAGCAAGGGCGTGATTTTAATGGCTAACGGCTCGATTATTAAAGTGCCAGCGGTCGCCGCTACAGTGGTTGACACAACCGGCGCAGGAGATACCTTTGTGGGCTATTTTTTATCCGCTTTGGTTGATGGTTTAGCTGATCTTCCAGCGCTAGAACGTGCCTGTAAAGCCGCTGCGTTGTCGGTCCAGACGCTAGGTGCAATGCCCTCGATTCCCAGTCTTGATCAACTTAGCTAGTGCAACTCAGTTAGATCACGCCACGTGACTATCTCTATTAGAGTGACTTAGCTTAAATCAAATTAGCCTAATAATTTATATGCAAAAGATAATTCTCGACACCGATCCAGGCATAGATGACGCCCAAGCGATTGCCTTCGCGGTGGCACATCCAGAGCTCGATCTGCTCGGTTTGACAACTGTGTTTGGCAACGCCGATATAGCAACAACGACAAATAATGCGCTGCTCATTTTAGAAAAATTTGGCTGCCCAGAGATACCCGTTGCAAAGGGAGCTGCCGAGCCGATGGCGCAAGCTAGAATGCCAGCGCCTGACTTTGTTCATGGCAGCGATGGACTTGGCAATCTAAATCTTAAAAAGAGCCAGGGAGTGACATTAGATGCGTCTGCGGCCGAGTTTATTGTTGCTATGGCAAATAAATTTCCCGGTGAAATTAGTTTGGTGGCGGTTGGACCTCTGACTAATATTGCTGCCGCCGTAAGTCTCGATCCGGATTTGCCGAGTAAGCTTAAAGAACTTGTAGTAATGGGCGGTACCGTCTCGGCGTTTGGCAATGTAAGTCCAGTTGCTGAAGCTAATTTTATTAATGACCCGCATGCTGCGGATACCGTCTGCGGTTTCGATTGGCCACTGCGTATTATTGGGCTAGACGTGACCTTAGAGGTTATGTTGACAGATTTCGACCTAGCGAAGCTGCGAGATAAGGCGGGTCAGACAGGACAGTTCATCTGGGATACAAGTCGCTTTTACGTTGATTTTTATACCGCTGACCAAAACATCAACTCTGACTCGAACCTGGAACGTCGATGTGCTATGCACGACGCCAGTGCGGTTGTTTATTTAGTCGAACGTGATGCTTTTGAATTTACTTCTGGAGCCGCTCGTGTGGTACCTGACGGAATCGCAGCAGGGCAGTTAACGATCGACAGGAAAGTTAATAGCGACGGCAGTTACGCACTTCCTTTTTGGCTAAATAGGCCGAGAGTAGAGGCTGCGATTCGGGTCGACTCGGAACGGGTTCGCGCGTCATTTCTAAATACCATTATTCAATACCGTTTAATTTAAGCTACCTATTATGGCTAAACTATATTTCTATTATTCGACCATGAACGCCGGTAAATCGACTACATTATTGCAGTCGAGTTTTAATTATCGGGAGCGTGGAATGCATACTTTATTGCTCACTGCGGCGCTCGATGACCGCTTCGGTTCAGCCAAAGTTAGTTCTCGAATAGGCTTGTCTCAAGAAGCAGACCTATTTCGCCAGGACGATGACCTTTTAGAGCATATAAAGAGCCGTTATGCGGAACAAAAAATCGATTGTGTATTGGTTGATGAATCGCAGTTTTTAACTGAGGCTCAAGTTTGGCAGTTAACCGATGTGTGCGACGATCTTGGTATTCCAGTTTTGTGCTATGGAATACGCACTGATTTTCAAGGTCAGCTGTTTCCTGGTAGTAAAGCACTGCTTGCGTGGGCCGATGTGTTGCAAGAGCTTAAAACAATCTGCCACTGCGGCTCAAAGGCAAATATGGTGGTCAGGGTTGATCAAAACGGCAAGGCTTTAAAAGAAGGCTCACAAGTTGAGATCGGCGGTAATGAACGCTATATTTCCTTGTGCCGTAAACACTTTAAACAAACGTACAAATGACCTCCTTAGCTCAACAAATACTTAAATCACTACTATGCTCATAGATTTTAAAAACCTCACTCCGAATCAATGCTATGGCGCTATGGTTCAAGCAATTGTGCCTCGTCCTATCGCTTGGGTGCTATCTGATAATGGTGATAATACCTATAACGTCGCGCCATTTTCTTTCTTCACCGGTATCTGCAGTGACCCACCACTGTTAATGTTGTCGGTTGGTAAGAAAGATGAGGTAGAAGAAAAAGACACTAGAGTGAATATTCGCGAGCGCGGTAATTTTGTTGTTCATATTCCGAGCACCAGGCATTTAGAACAAGTTAATACTACCTCGGCAACCTTAGCTCATGGCCATTCAGAGGTTGAGACTGCAAAGCTTGAGCTAATCGCAATCGAAGGCTTTGCGCTGCCCAGAATCGCTGATTGCGAGATCGCGATTGCATGTAGCTTGTACCGCATAGACGAGATAGGCAATGCGCCGCAGGCGGTAATCTATGGTGAGATTCTCAGCATCACCATTAATGAAGAGTTAATTCAAGACCATCCCAAAGGCCGATTACAACTTGACTCACATGCACTCGACCCATTGGCTCGGCTTGGTGGCAATAACTACGGTAGTTTAGGCGATGTGCTAACCGTCATTCGTCCAAAATAGACGTCGTATGCTACAACTTGAAAACGTCGTCCGTGACCGAGGTTCGAAATATGCGGTTAGCGGCGGTGGAGTCGCAAATAACGAACAAGTTAAAGCGTTTATGACAGCGCTTCAAAGCAAGAAAAAATTCGCCAAGGCCACGCACAATACCTGGGCGGTTATATATCAAGATGGTACTCAGTTAAAAAATGATGATGGGGAAAGCGGCGCGGGCATGATCATTCTTAGAATGCTGGAACGTAAAGCGACATTCGACCATATCGTCGTGGTTACTCGATGGTATGGCGGAGTTCATTTGGGAGGCGACCGATTTAGACATGTTCAAAGCTGCGTGAATGCTTACCTTGCTAAGGCCCAACTGAAATAAATCGAGATCGGTTAGCATTGTCTTGCAGCACAATAACGCCCAGCGATAACCGTCTTATGCGCTCATAACTCAATCTATCAGGCACTCTTATTCGCGATTTGATAACCTAGAGGAATGAAATGCCGCCATAAGCCAGCCGAATTAGTAAATCTGTTCGAAAGCTTAGAGCGCCTAAAGATGATTCAGGTTAAAACCAGAGGTGATCTTCATTAGAGTTTATAATTTTCGGGCTGACCATCTAAGCACAGCTGCTATTTTAGCGCTGCTGATACATATTGTATTCGCCATAGTGTTGCCTGATATGCCTAAATTGGGCTTACAGGGTTTCGACCGCTCATCAACTTTGACGGTATTTTTGAGCCAAGCAGATGAACCCGAAGAATTTGATCAGTCACTTAATCAACAGCTGCCATTAGCGGCCAAGATTGACTCGCTGGCTGATCCGTCTTTGGGCTCGACCAGTATTGAAACAGGGAAAGATTCAATTGTCAGTGACGCAGTACAGCCATCTATAGCCAAGAGTGAGAAAACTCAACAAACAAAAAATTTAAGCTCTGGAAAGAATGATGGTGACAGGGTAGCGAGTATCCGTTTCGACTATGCCACGATTAAGCTTTTTGCTAAACGAGAGGCGGCTCGCTTCGCTGAGTTGTACCCCAAAAAAGTCGAACGATTTGCACGTACCTTTAATCGCTCACGTAATTATCGTCGTCGCAGTCAAACTGAGAGCTACAAAGATAAACTAGGCGATTTGTATGCACAATCAAATTCTTCAGACGGTGATATTTGTTTTAAACAAAAACGAGACGAGGCGTTTTATGAGTATGTTACGAATACGGTTTATTTTTTTCGTTGCGATAGCCAGCCAAAAGGCTTTGAGCTAGAGATTAAGCATAAAGATAATACCACCGGTTAATGCAGAACAGCCATTGCGGTTGCGCCTATTATCGGCTAAATCTTCTACCAGAGTTAATCCCTATTGGGCCGCGAGGTATCGATAGTTGTACTGATTCACCGTTTCTATCAACTTCTATTAAGACACTCTCGCCGACTTGGCCTTGAATCGTCAGTTGGTTAATCTCGTTTAAATTGAAAACGCGCTCCCCAGCATACGAGAGTACCTTGTCGCCCGCTTTAAGGCCGGCATTTTCTCCTGGCGATCCGCTCAAAACAACGCCGATTGAGGCTGAAGTTGGCCAGCCATTAGCGTCTAAGTAGCGTTCATAATTTTGCTCTCCAAGCTCAGCTCGTATGCGATTCATATCGGCCAATCGATTACCAGTCGATGAAACGTTCTGGCGTCGTTGATCATACTGGGCTTGCAATTGTCTGAGCGATTCCTCCGCTTCAATTTGAACTATTCGTGCAGCCTCTTCGCGAGCAAAACCGGATTCTATAAGTTGCTGCTGTCGATAGCCTGGCTGCTGGCTAGCTTGGCGTTCGGATTGTCGTCGTTCTCTAAGTTGTTGCTGAAAGTCATCCTCGATTACTTGGGTGGCATCGACTGCTATGGCTGAGCTAATCGGCGTTATCGTTGACTCTTTTGGACTCGGCTGCTTAGCGCCAGTTTGATTTCTTTTAAGTTGTTGGCCCATGGAAATTCTTGCTTCAATTTCAACGGCTAACTGAGTTTGTATCTGCACCAACTGCGACTCGATTTGACTTAACTTGTGGGTATCAGGGTTCACTGCGTGGTTGCTTGCCGTGAATGCAATTGCTGTGCACACAGAACTTATAATTGCCGATGCCGCTATCGCGATGAGAGTGTTTTTATGTTGCATAGGTAACCACAATACTGGTGCTTAATATCTAAAAGAGAGCTCAGCATAACTCGACGAACGAATATAAATGCCTGTAATGCCTCCACTTTTTGTTGAAAAACTTGCCAATAGCTAGCTATTAGCCGCTTTTTCCGCCTCAATTGGATACATTCCAAGCTATTTTTATTTCGTCTCTGAGTTCTACTGAGGTCTCTATTAGATTGGTAGCAGCCTAACGGCGGCCACGTTAATGAAGTTTATCCTTGAAATTTATTCTACCGCGCTTGTGTGTTGATAGCGTGTCATCAGCTGGTGCAAAGATCCACGCTCGCGAGCAATGCTGAATAAGTGTTAAGATTGGCGTTCATTATATTCAGGGTTATTTTATGTCAGTCAGTTCACCGTCATCAGAACTCACCGTTAAGCAGCGCTATCTTAAGTTAGCCGTACTGGTGATCGTCGCGGGCAATATTTACCCTCTGATCTATTTACGTCAAAATTTTGAAATAAGCATTGTTGACGCATTTGGTATTACCTCGGCACAGCTAAACCAAAATTACGTTTGGCTGGGCGTCATCTACATGATCACCTATGTGCCCAGTGGTTGGCTGGCCGACAGAGTATCGCCGAGAGTGTTAATGTCATTTTCACTGCTCTTTGCGGGGCTTCTAGGGGTCTGGTTCTCAACCTTGCCATCGCCAGAATTGTTACGATATATTTTTATTGGCTGGGGCTTGGCTGCGGGCTTAACTTTTTGGTCGGCATTAATTAAAGCAACGGCACTGTTAGCCAGACCCGAAGAGCAAGGTCGTTTTTTTGGTATATTGGATGGCGGGCGAGGTTTAGTTGAGGCTATCCTTGCCTCCATCGCGGTGGCCATGTTCGCTTATTACACCAATGGTCTTGGTCAAGATACACCGGATGCACTGGTTAAAGTTATCTGGTTATACGTTGGTTTGATGCTGTTGCTAGCGCCAATTGCGTATTTCATTTTAGGGGCTCCGGAACAGCCATCCAGTGAGTCGCAAGAAAGCTACGCGGTGACAAAAGATAAGCCGTTTGAAAGTTTTATCAGTGATATTTCTACCGTTGTGGCTAAACCGGAAATTTGGTTATGCGCAATTTGTATCATGACCGGTTATCAATTGTTCTGGGCTACGTACTCTTTTTCAGCCTATATGCAAACCGAATTTGGCCTAACCGCCGTTGCGGTAGCGTCGATAACGGTGGCAAAACTTTGGATGAGGCCGATTGGTGCGGCATCCGCTGGTTTTGCCGGTGACTTTTTAGATCGAGAAAAAGTTTTGGCAATATTAATGCTGTTAGCGTCGATTGCCTTAGCGGCTTTAGCCTTTATGCCAGTATCTATTGGCGCGGTATTTTTATTAGCCATCGTCTTGATTATTGGTTTTCTCACGTACGCGGTCCGCGGTATTTTTTGGGCAACACTTGAGAGCTGTAATATTTCTAACAATGTTAAGGGCCTAGCGATTGGCTTTATTTCGTTAATAGGATATTCGCCAGACGTTTATTTACCGCTTTTAAATAACTACTTGCTAGCGCTGTACCCGGGTAAGACCGGCTATGCAATTTATTACAACGTCATCGCTGGCATGGGTTTGCTCGGTGCGCTTGCAGCTTGGCGACTAAAAAAAATGGTGGCCAATAGGCGAGCGACTGCAGCAGCCTAAGACATTTTACGACTTTACTTACAAACGATCGGTAATGTCTAACAAAAAGGGGCGAAGAATTATGATTTAATTTGATTTCATAAGTTTGTAATACAAATTATGATAGCCTCCGAACTTATGTAAATTTAGAGAGAGAGATACATGCAATCAACAAAATTTTTTCGTAGGACCCGAATCGCACAAGAAGTCACTGCGTCGGTTTTAGCCCTTAGCTTAGCGGTACCGTTGTTAGCGGTTGCGCAAGAGACTGAGACTCCAAAATATGCTCTTGAAGAGATCGTGGTAACAGCTTCAAGACGTTCAGAAAGTTCGCAAGACGTAGCAATCGCACTACAAGCGATTAGCCAAAGCAAACTAAAAGAGTTGCGAATCGATAGCTTCGATGACTATGTTTCACTGATTCCGGGTGTTAACGCATCCGGTCAAGGCCCAGGTAAACAAGAAGTTTTTATTCGTGGCATCTCTCCTGGTAGAACGGCGGTTAGGATTGCCAGCTTGGGCTCAGCGCCTAGTGTCGCAATGTATTTGGACGAGGCACCTATTTCATATGCTGGTCGTAATATCGATTTATATGCCACTGACTTAGAACGAATCGAGGTGCTCAAAGGCCCACAGGGAACTTTGTTTGGTGCCAGTTCACAAGCCGGTACTTTACGTCTTATTACGCGTAAGCCTGAATTCAACGAATTTGGCGCTGGGGTAACGGTTGACCTATCTGATACCTCGGGTGGTGAGGGCAGTGTAAGCGTCGAAGGTTACATAAACCTTCCGCTGATCGAAGACAAACTTGCCGCTCGTGTGGCAGTCTATAACTCTGATCAAGGTGGCTACATTGATAATATTGCCGCTACTCGTCAGATCCCTCTAAGCAACCCTGGCTTTGGTGGTAGAGTTCCTAGCACACGTGTGACTGTGGATAATTCCGCTTTTGTTGAAGATGATTTTAACGATGCCGAGTACAAAGGTTTTCGCGCCAGTTTAAAGGGCCAAATCAATGAAAATTGGGATGCTACTCTTCAATACGTTGGCCAAACTCTAGATACTGAAGGCATATTTGAATTTGAACCAGACGTTAGCCCTGGCGACGACCTCAATGCACAAACATTTAATCGTGATGAAGGCGACGACAATGTAGACATGGTGTCGCTAACGGTCAACGGCGTTATTGGCGACCTAGATGTAATTTATAACGGCTCTTATACTGAGCGTACTTTCGAAGGTCAAACCGATTACACAGGCTACGCCAACAACGGTCCATTTATTCCGTATTATATTTGCTCCCCAAGTTATGACAGCTGTGGCAGCCCGGCATTGTTTACTACCTCGTTTTTCGAAACTGAGCGTACAGTACATGAGGTCAGAATCGCTTCCGATAGCGACAATCGCTTCAGCTATATCGCCGGTATTTACGTCGACGATCAACAACCTATCGAACGTACTGATTTCACATACCCTGCGTCTACGTTAGTTGGTTTTCAGCCTAACTTGCCAATCCCCGATGCATTTGCCTCTAA
The DNA here is from genome assembly GCA_034110505.1 of Gammaproteobacteria bacterium. Taxonomy (GTDB): domain Bacteria; phylum Pseudomonadota; class Gammaproteobacteria; order Arenicellales; family Arenicellaceae; genus Arenicella. Next base: position 18,782 of record JAWUZB010000033.1, on the reverse strand, counting down.
CCCGAATGTTCGAGATCCAGGCGTTACGTTTTTTAACGATTTTTTAAATGACCGTGAAGAGTTATCTTTCTTCGGTTCCTTATCGTACAAACTAACCGACACTGTAACAGCCACTTTTGGTGCGCGTAATTACAGTATCGATATTGGCTTACGTGGGCAGTCGAGTTTTAACTTTCGTACCCCTGGCCCATTTGGTAACAACGTAGATGCTACTCTCGCTGGGCAAACGCCAACTGAGTTGTCAGATACTATTATCAACCTAAATGTTAGCTGGAATGTTGGCGACGATGCCTTGCTTTATGCAACCTATGCAGAAGGCTTTCGTTCTGGTGGTTTTAACCGAAACGGCGGCGGCGGTAGCGGCACTGTAAATATTCCTTTCTTCTTTGATACTGATAAAGCTGATAGTTATGAGTTAGGTTGGAAAACACAATTTGCTGATAATACAGTGAGACTTAATGGTGCTATCTACTACACCGACTTCACTGATTTACAGCAAGGTGTGCTTGATTTTTCAATCGATAATTCATCATTCTTTGACAACGTCGGCGATGCCGAGATTAAAGGTCTTGAGTTAGATGTTAATTGGGCACCAACCGACGGGCTAAGCCTGTTTGGTTCGTTCAGTTATATCGATGCCGAGTTGGTTGAATTGCCACCTACGATTACAAATATTGTGGCGGCAGGTTCAGAGCTACCATATGCCCCAGATGTTCAATGGACCTTGGGCGCGCGTTATGAACGTGAGTTCTCAGACTTTACCGCTTATGCGCAAACGGTTGCTAAGTACACCGATGATCGATTTTCAAGTTTGGTAGAAGTTGCACGCTTTCCATTGGACAGCTATACCGAAGTTGATGCATCAATTGGCGCTAGAATGGGTAACTGGAACGGCAGTCTGTACTTGGATAATTTAACCGATGAGCGTGGTCAGTTAGATGTCGGTGCTCCGGACTTGATCTTTCGTGTTAACCCAATTCGACCGCGTACGATGGGTGTTCGAGTGTCATACGATTTCTAATAGTTAATTTAGAAAATCAGTTAGTACCGAGGGGTGACATCGTTGATGTCGCCTCTTTTTTTATGTGTGTTAATGGTCTTATGGGCAACACCTAACTGGCGTAAATAATCTGCCGCTTATCGCGCACAAAACCGATTAAGTTCAGATTGGTTTTTTCAGCTAGGTCTATGGCTAAAGAGGTGGCGGCGGAGATAGTCACTAAGGTATGGATACCGCTAATAGCTACTTTGGCTACTAGCTCGTGACTAGCGCGACTCGACATGCCAATAAAGAAGTCGTGCTGTAACAGCTTAACTTGACTACCAATCAGTTTGTCTAAGGCGTTATGTCGACCAACATCTTCGCGTAGCGCTAGTAAATCACCATTGGCGTTAAACAGACCAGCACAATGAACTGCGCCACATTGATCTTGTAGCTTTTGATTTTCTTTGAGTGTTTCTACGGCACGATCGATCACGACATGCGATGGCAGCAATGTATCGCTAAGCGGTTCGATAATAGGTAAGGCTGCGGCCAAATCCGTTATACCGCATATGCCACAGCCAGAGCGCCCACTAAGCTGACGACGTTTGCCTTCTAATCGCTCCATTAGCGCGGGTTTGATTTGAATGTTGACGGTGATGCCTTGGCTTGCTTGTTTTATCTCAATGGCACGTATGTCGTCAGTTTTGTCAATAATACGCTCTGTCAGGCTAAAGCCAATGGCGAAGTCGTTTAGATCAATCGGGCTGGCCATCATAACCGCGTGACTTTCACCATTGTAGGCAAATGCAATCGGTACTTCTTGCGCAACATAGTCGGCCGTTGAGCTTTGTAAGTGCTCAGAATGACGCAACACGACAAGGCGCTCTTCAACCCCGTCTATAGGCTTGTCTAGCGTCGATTGCTCAGACACTTTATGTGACTGTTTCTTTGCTTTCAACGTCTGCCAGCTCCAGTTGTTTTTCAGTAAAGCTCTCAAACTGATCTTGCCATTCAGAGTTTTGTCTAGCTTTAATTACTTTACTTATTTGTACTGCGGTAACTTTGTACTCAGGGCAGTCAGTGGCCCAATCTGAATTGTCGGTAGTGATTACGTTAGCGCCACTCTCGGGATGGTGAAAGGTGGTATACACCACACTTGGCTGAACTCGTTCAGTTACTTTAGCGGTTAAATGAGTCTCGCCAGATCGGCTAGAAATTTTGACGCGATCACCATCGACGATGCCTCTATCGACCGCATCACTCGGATGAATCTCGAGCAAGTCCTTGTCATGCCATACATTGTTTTCAGTTCGCCTGGTTTGAGCGCCAACGTTGTATTGAGACAAAATTCGACCAGTGGTTAGCAGTAGCGGGAAGCGGCGTGTTACTTTCTCGTCAGTGGGCACATACTCAGTCACTTTAAACAAACCTTTACCGCGCACGAACTCGCCAAGATGCATCGTCGGTGTGCCATTTGGCGCATCGTCATTGCACGGCCATTGAAGAGAGCCTTCTTGGTCTAGGCGTTCATAAGTAACATTAGTGAAGCTTGGTGTAAGACTGGCAATTTCTTGCATGATCTCGCGTGGGTGAGAGTAGTTCATCTGATAGCCCATGGCGTTACATAAGCCTTGAGTAACTTGCCAATCTTCTTTGCCTGCTAGCGGCGTCATAACTCGACGACCCGGAGATATGCGACGCTCTGCATTAGTGAAGGTACCGTTCTTTTCTAAGAAGCTAGAGCCGGGTAAAAATACGGTTGCAAACTTAGCCGTTTCATTTAAGAACAGATCTTGTACGATCAAACAATCAAGGTTCTTTAAGGCCGCCTCTACGTGGTGTGTGTTCGGATCAGATTGGGCTATGTCTTCGCCCTGCACGTATAATCCCTTGTACTCTCCTGCCACCGCGGCGTCGAGCATGTTGTTAATTCGGTAGCCGGGTTCTTGGTCCAGACTTAGGCCCCAAGCTTGTTCAAAGGTACCGCGAACCGCATCATCTGCGACCGATCGATAGCCTGGAAGTTCGTGTGGAAACGATCCCATGTCACAGGAACCTTGAACATTGTTCTGGCCTCGCAATGGATTAACTCCGACCCCACGACGGCCAATATTGCCCGTTAGCATCGCTAAATTTGCGATGCCCATTACGGTGGTTGAGCCTTGGCTGTGTTCAGTCACGCCTAGACCATAATAAATCGCACTATTGCCGCCATTAGCATATAGGCGCGCCGCCGCGGCTATATCGGCCGCGGGTATACCCGTTACTGCTTGGCTATTTTCTGGCGAATGCTTGTCATCGCTGATGAATTGCATCCATTCCTTAAAGGCCTCAGTCTCACAGCGCTCGGCGACAAATTTAGCGTCATATAATTGCTCACGAACAATAACGTGGGCCATGGTGTTGATGAACGCGACGTTAGTTCCTGGTAGAAGTTTAAGGTGATGCTCAGCTTGAATATGAGGGCTTTTGACCAAGTCGATACGGCGAGGGTCAACCACGATTAACTTGGCTCCTTCGCGTAAACGCTTCTTTAAGCGAGAGCCGAATACCGGGTGAGCATCGGTTGGATTAGCACCCATTACCATTGCTACGTCGCAATCTTCAACTGAATCAAAGTTTTGCGTACCTGCTGATTCGCCTAATGTCTGTTTTAAACCATAGCCGGTTGGCGAGTGGCAAACACGGGCGCAGGTGTCGATGTTGTTATTACCAAAGCCGGCGCGAACCATTTTTTGTACTAAATAGACCTCTTCATTGGTACCGCGGGATGAAGAGATGCCACCGATTGACTTGCGGCCATACTTAGCTTGAATGCCTTTTAGTTGCTTGGCGGCAAAGCTAAAGGCTTCTTCCCACGAGACGACTTGCCATTGATCGTTAGCCGTGTCGCGAATCATCGGTGTGGTGATGCGCTCCTTATGGGTCGCATAACCAAAGGCAAAGCGGCCTTTGACGCAAGAATGGCCACGATTAGCTTCTCCGTTTTTGTAAGGCGTCATACGCACAACTTGTTCGCCTTTCATTTCTGCTTTGAAGGCGCAACCGACTCCACAATAAGCGCAAGTAGTGATTTTAGAATGCTCGGGTTGACCGGCGTCTATAATCGTTTTTTCGGTTAAGGTTGCGGTTGGGCAAGCTTGTACACAAGCGCCGCAGCTGACGCATTCAGAATCAATAAAATCTTGCGATTGACCAGCGCTAACTTTAGAAGCAAAGCCGCGATTTTCAATCGTTAGAGCGAATGTGCCTTGAGTCTCTTCGCAGGCCCGCACACAACGAGAACAGCTGATACATTTGCTCGGATCAAAAGTGAAATAGGGGTTTGACTCGTCTTTTACTTCGTCTAAATGATTCTCGCCTTCAAATCCATAACGAACTTCACGAAGGCCGACGGCTCCAGCCATGTCTTGCAGCTCGCAATCGCCGTTGGCTGAACAGGTGAGGCAATCGAGCGGGTGATCGGAGATGTACAGCTCCATCACGCCGCGCCGTAACTCGGCAATTTCAGTGTTTTGAGTGGTAACCACCATGCCTTCCTCAAAGGGTGTGGTGCAAGAAGCAGGTGAGCCTCTACGCCCTTCAATTTGCACTAAACATAGTCGGCAAGAGCCGAATGCCTTAATGCTGTCAGTGGCACAAAGTTTTGGAATGTTGATGTCGGCTATCGCCGCGGCTCGCATGACTGAGGAGCCTTTAGCGACGGTTACCTCGACGCCGTCAATGGTTCCGGTAATGACGTCTATGTCGCGCTTATCGGCAATATCGTTATACGATACAGGGGAGGGTGTTCCATAGTCTTTCGACGGATCGTTTGGGTGCTCTATTCGAATCATGATGAGGTACCTGCTTTCTTGATACTGTCGATTGAAATTTCTATCGTTTGAGGGCCACCGGCTTTTGCCTGTGAGCCCTTAGTGGTTGAAGATCCACCAACCCTTAAAGGGAGTTCAACCGCAGGTAAAAAGAAATCTTCATTGAAGTGCTCTAAAGCACTTTTTACTGGGTAAGGTGTCATGCCGCCCATGGCGCACAATGAACCGCCCTCCATGGTGTTACACAGGCTTTTCAATAAAACAATATTGGCCTCGCGGTCGGTATTGGCTCGCACTTTATCGATTGTTTCAACGCCGCGCGTCGCACCAATCCGGCAAGGTGTGCACTTGCCGCAAGACTCCTCCGCGCAGAACTCCATTGAGAAACGCGCTTGCTCCGACATGTTGACCGACGTATCAAAGGCGACGATACCGCCGTGACCCAATACGCCACCGATTGCGGCCATGGCTTCGTAGTCCATTTCAATATCCCATTGTGATTCAGGAAGGTAAGTGCCTAGCGGCCCGCCACACTGGACCGCTCGAAGTGGTTTATCACTGGCTGAACCACCACCAAAATCATTCAGTAAACCATTTAAGGTAACGCCAAACGCCAGCTCTACTAAACCACATCTTTTTAAGTTGCCGGCTAATTGAAACGGCATTGTGCCGCGCGAGCGACCCATACCAAAGCTTGCATATGCCCGTGCGCCTTGCTCAAATATGATTGAAATAGTTGACAGCGATAACACATTGTTAACCACCGTTGGCTTGCCGAACAAACCTTCGATTGCGGGTAGCGGCGGTTTGGCACGAACCACACCGCGTTTGCCTTCTAAGCTTTCGAGTAATGCGGTTTCTTCTCCACAGATATAAGATTTTGCGCCGAGTCTAACCTCCAATTCAAACGTATGGCCTGAGCCTAATATATCGTCACCAAGTAGTTTGGCATCAAGGGCTTTGTTTATGGCCTCGTTTAAACGTAGATGTGCATGGGGATACTCTTCGCGTAAGTAGATATAGCCCTTATCCGCACCAACCGCGATTGCGGCTATGGTCATGCCTTCGATTAGACCGAAAGGGTCTGCCTCCATTTGTAAGCGATCAGCGTAGGTACCAGAATCGCCCTCGTCGGCATTACAGACGATGTATTTTTTCTCGCCAGGTGTATCGTGTACCGTTTGCCATTTAATACCGGTTGGAAAAGCAGCGCCACCTCGGCCTCGTAAACCAGAGGCTTTTACTTCGTCAACACATTCCTGGGTTGTCATAGTGATCGCGCGCTCAAGGCCTTTGTAGCCGCCGTGTGCTTTATAGTCGTCTAGGTCTGTCGGATCTATAATGCCGGCACGCTTAAAAGTTAAACGCTGTTGTTTTTTTAGAAACGGAATTTCCTCGGTTAAGCCCAAGCTTAAGCGGTGAGTCTGATTACCATCGAGCAAGCCTTGTGCTAGTAGCGATTCGACATCGGAGCTGCTAACTGGGCCGTAGGCAACTCGCCCCTTAGGAGTCTCGACTTCAATCATCGGTTCAAGCCAAAATAGACCGCGCGAGCCATTGCGAATTAGCTCGATCTGGTCATCCGCCTGTAATTTATCCGCTACTTGATCTGCACCGACTGAGATAGCTGAGGAGTCTTGTGGCACATAGACTTTAATCTTCATCAGTGTTGCTCCGCCTGAAGGCTATCAATAAGGTCGATAACGCTGTCTTCAGTAACGCGGCCGTAAAGCTGGGAATTAATTTTTATTGACGGTGAACAAGCGCAATTACCGAGACAATATACTGGCTCGAGAGTAATTTTTCCGTCGTCAGTTGTTTGTTCAAATTCAACTCCTAACTTAGTCTTTACAGCGGCCTCGATTGCTCGACCACCCTTGGCTTGGCACGACTCGGCGCGACATACTTCAATCACATGCTTGCCTTGCGGTTTGCTTTTAAAAGAATGGTAGAAGGTGATTACCCCATGAACTTCAGCGCGAGACAAGTTGAGTGCTTCGGCAATATCGCTTACCAGCTCCTTGGGGATGTGCCCTAAGTCCAGTTGGATTCGATGCAGTATCGGTAGCAATGCTCCTTCGAGATGTTTGTTTTCCTCGATAGCACGCAGAACGGTTTGCTGTTTGGTGTTTGCAATCATAGCTTTTTATCTTGTTTTAGCCGAACTTGTGGTTTTTATATGCAAAATAATGCATATTAGTATGCTTCTATAGCCTCAAATTATCACGATATTGGCCGATTACAAATATGAAATTAAATGCAGATTAATAATTTAAGTATTGTTCCTAATTGGTGTGTAGAAGATATTGACGGCCGGCGTTTGCACGTTTCCCTGCTACCGTTATTGAGTGCCATAGAAAAGCGCAAAAAACTAACCGCAGCGGCGCAAGATTGTGATCTATCGTATCGACATGCATGGAATATTTTGCAACAGGCCGAGGAGTTTTTTGGCAGTGCCGTTACCCTGAAAGAGCGAGGCCGTGGCGCACGGCTAACAGCGCTCGGTGAGGTGTTGCTGCAAGTGCATCAAAGAATTGACGCTCGTCTGCACACGCAGATGGAAAGTCTGGCGATGGAATTAAATGCGAAGGTGCATAAGGTGTTGTCGGACCAAGTCAATGTGATGACTATTTACGCGAGTCATGGCTATGCGGTGGCTCTTATTCCAAAGCACATGCCGGACTATCAAACCGAGCTGCGTTATCACGGTTCTGAGGATGCATTGAAGGCATTGCACTCGGGTGCCTGTAAGATAGCTGGCTTCACCTTGCCGTTGCATCACAGTATTGCGGCACAACAACTGCGTTACCAAAAATTACTTAACCCTAACGATGTACGCATTTTCCGATTCATTAAGCGTGACCAAGGCTTAATGGTAGCTGCCGGAAATCGCTTCGGGATTAAATCATTAAAGGATTTGGCTGATAAAGACGTTCGTTTGATAAATCGCCAACCGTATTCGGGTACTCGTGAATTACTTGAGGAGTTACTTTTTCAAGAGGGGATATCGAGCGACAACATAAAGTCATTTGATCAATATGAATATACCCACACCGCAGTTGCTGCTCAGGTGGCTACAGGCTTAGCTGATGTTGGCTTTGGCATGGCAGCGGCAGCGGCAAGATTCGATCTAGACTTTATTCCGATTACCGAAGACGCCTACCTTTGGGCGATTAAAGTCGAATCTGAGAACGATCCCGAAGTTCTCAGTTTTATCGAAATGTTAAAATCTGAGGGTTTTCAAGAACAAGTGAACGCCTTACCGGGCTATCGATGTGATGAGTCGGGGCAAAGAGTATCCTTGGTCGAGCTATTAATCTGATACTAAATAATTTCGGCCTCTAAACTGGCTGCGATCAATAAGCCAAGGTCGTTACATTGCTGAACGAAATTCGGCTCAAACTGACCTTTGCAAAGAAGGGTTTGTTGAACTTGCCGCCATTTTAATCCAGTGGTTATTTTAGCGACTGATATCTCGCTACCAGTTCCATCTAATCCCGCTTTGATGATGAGCGCAAACGGTTTGGCATCACTGCGTTTCGAGTCTGAGATACAGGGGTAGTAAATTCGTTCAAAGAGGTCCTTAAGGGCGCCGCTCATATAGCCAAAATTTTCGGTGGTGAAAAGTATTAAAGCGTCGCTCTGAAGAACCATATTGCTATCACAATCAAACGGCGACAGCAGGGTAGCTAGGACATTCTCGACTGAGTTGTGGTTGGCACCCGCTAATATTGCCTCAGCCATTTGAATTGTGTTCGGCGACGGTGTGTGGGCAATAATGAGTAGTTTTTTTGGTTTTTTTATCATATGAGGAGTGTAGCGAAAATTTCTATAGCTTTCTTAACCCTAGTCTTGGTTTGAATTCGTATAGCAACAAACCGATGCAGACTAGTGTTGCGCCCATCCAGACTTCAGGCACCAGTGGTTCCTTATTTAACCAGCTGCCAACCGACAGTGCCGATATCGGTGTTATCAAGGTGATTAGGGCGATACGACTGGCGCTTATATGCTTGAGTAAATAATAGTAAAGTGTAAAGCCTACCCCCGTACCGATTAAGCCAAGATATAAAATTGCACTCCATGCTTTGCTTGTAAACATTAGGTTTATCTGCGGTTCGAGTAACAACACGGCGACGATAAAACAGGGTATAGCAACGATTAAACTGCCAGTCGTAATTTGCATGCCGGGCAGTTCAAGGTCTTTGACCAATTGGCGAGAAATGACCGATGTTGCCGATGATATGACAACCGCCACTAAGGTTAGAATAACGCCTTCGATTGAGGCATCAGCAAAGTTTAAGCCGGCTGAGAAAACCAGATACAGACCAGCAAGGCCTAGCAACAGGCCAAACAGCCTAGCCAGTGTTAATTTAGTATCGGGTTCTACCATGGCCGAGAATAAGCCGGTAAATAATGGCGACAGACCAAACAGTACCGCTATCCAGCCTGAAGGTATTTGTTGAGCGGCCGCATAGAATAGACTCATGCAAACAAAGATTGAAAGACCACCGACCAAATAGACTTTTCGTGCCGCCGCATCAACGCGGAACTTAGAACTCATAAAAATCACGATTGAGCCACAAAACGTAACCCCAATAAGCATTCTTAGTAATGCGCTGGTCATTGGTGCTCCGGCTGAGCTCCATTTAATCGCTAACGGGGTCGTGGTCCAGATTATCAACACCAGCATGAAGGATGCCGGTATTGCTAAGCTTGAAAGGCTAAATCGTTCTTTTTTTTGAACCTCAGTTTTCATCATCTGAATCTCTGTTGTATCTGCTTTTTGATAAAATAATTCTTACAAAAAAAACCGCAGCCAATCACTGGAACGCGGTTTTGATGGTCATTTACGTTTAAAAATTAAGTAAAAATTCCCAAACCTCTAGCGTACGGCGTGAGCGGTGGCAGGTTTTAAGCATTAGCATCGTGAGCCCTAGTTATATGATCTGCTTGTCTAATGTTGGCTATTGACGTCATTCAAACAGTTTGGTTGCTTGTCGAGTTGATGTCAATCAGGGCTCGTTAGCTAGTGGTATACGCAGTCAGCGTATGTATCTTGGTATATTCGGCTGTGTATAAAAGCGAACCTCTCGCACATTAAATAAAGTGAAATGTCATAGCTCACACTTTGCTTAAAAACATACAATATACTGCCTTAATCATGTTGATAACGATCGTCGCAGATCGAATGTTTGACAGTTTCCGATATTTGGCTAAAATTACCGCGCTAATACGCTTAATATTTAGCTGAGTTTTGAATTGTTGATGTTTTTTTGCAACACCCTTCATGACCCGTCATCAGCAAAAAGAAAACTTGGATATAGGCACTAAAGCTTGATCCATTACTTTAAACAGCAATCAGTTAAACGGAATCTTTATGTCTACTATCGTAAATCGTCGTGATCTCGACTTCTTAATGTATGAAACTCTTAATCTAGACGAGTTACTAGAGCGCGAGCGTTATAGTGACTACGATAAAGAATCAATCGATGCGATTCTTGATCTTTCACAATCGATGGCGGACGACAAATTTCAACCCTTTGCTGGATACCTAGATCAGAATGAGCCCAAGTACATTGACGGTAAGGTTGAGATCATCCCTGAAGTAAAAGAAGCGCTGACGGCTTATAAGGAAGCTGGGTTATTCGCCAGTGGGTACGACTACGAAATGGGTGGCATGCAGCTTCCCTGTGTTGTTCACCAAGCGTTAAGTGCAATATTTGTAACCGCTAACACCTCGGTGACTAACTATATTTTCCTAACCCAAGGCGCCGCAAATATGTTGAACGCCTGTGGCTCTGAAGAGTTAAAGGCTAAGTACCTGCCTAAGATGGTGGCTGGCGATTGGTATGGCACGATGTGTTTATCTGAGCCTCAAGCGGGCTCATCGTTATCTGATATTCGTACTAAAGCCGAAAAGCTGGAGGATGGAAGCTATAAAATTACCGGTACTAAGATGTGGATTTCGGCCGGCGATCACGAAATGACAGACAATATCGTGCATATGGTATTGGCCAAGATCCCCGGCTCACCGGCGGGTGTAAAAGGTATTTCGCTGTTTCTTGTACCAAAGCATCGTGTTAACCAAGACGGCAGTATCGGCCAAGCTAATAACATTGCCTTAGCCGGGCTGAACCATAAAATGGGTCATAAAGGCACAACCAATTGCTTACTTAACTTTGGTGAGAGTGGCGATAGCATAGGCTACCTTGTTGGCGGTGAAAATAAAGGCCTTTCAAATATGTTCCACATGATGAATGAGGCACGTGTTGCGGTTGGTATGGCCGCAACGGTACTTGGTTTGGGTGGATATTTGTACTCTTTAGACTATGCACGTAATCGTCCGCAAGGACGGCTGCTTACTAATAAAGATCCAGAATCGCCAATGGTGATGATCTCAGAGCATGCTGATGTCAAACGGATGCTGATGACGCAGAAGGCGTTTGTTGAAGGTGCACAGTCACTGATTCTTTACGCTGCACGATTACTTGATGAGCAGGCCAGTGCGCAATCTGAAGACGAGAAGGTGAGGGCCTCATTGTTGTTAGAGTTGCTTACGCCAATCTGTAAGTCATGGCCATCTGAGTTTTGCTTGGAGGCTAATAAGTTAGCAATACAAGTGCTTGGTGGCTACGGCTACACTCGTGAATACCCTGTTGAGCGATATTATCGTGATAACCGCTTGAACCATATTCATGAGGGAACTCATGCGATTCACGGTTTAGACATTATGGGTCGTAAGGTTCGCATGTCTGAAGGCGCAGCGCTAAAAGCATTAGCAGTAGAAGTTACAAGCACTATTAGTGCGGCTGGCGCGCACCAGCAACTGCGGCGTCATTGTCAAGACCTTGGCGCGGCAATGCAGCAAATCCAGCAGACCTTAGAATCAGTAAGCCAAGCAAGCGATCCATCATTGGCGTTAGCCAACGCAACCATTTTCTTAGATTCGATGGGGCACGTTGTTATTGCTTGGATGTGGCTCAAGCAGGCGATTGCTGCACTAGAAGGGCAAGCAAAAGGTAACACTAATGACGCTGCTTTTTACAGTGGTAAACTTGCCGCCTGCAAGTTCTTTTATCGTTATGAGCTACCGAAAGCGATGGCCAATTTCGAATTGGTCAGTTCATTAGACGACACCTGTTTTAACCTGACCGCCGACGAGTTTATTGGTCACTAGTTTTTAGCTACCGACGATGTCAGCTCAGAATAGGGCTGTCATCGTACGATATTGCTTTGCCTGTGGCTAAGTGAGGGTTTAGCTACGTTGTGGTCAATCAATAATTCTTGCGAGACTTTAATATCAACACATCACTTTGTAATGCGATGCTACTCTCGAAGGTCTATACCAAGCACCATTAACGGCGCTTAACCATTAGCCATAGTGACAAATTTAAAGAATGTTACTAACGCCAGCCATACGCCAATCGTAGTGAGCTGATTGATTAGTTTTATCCTCCTGTAACGATTAAACGGAACTCTTAAACCATGACCATATTTTCTTCTGACAAGCGTGTAACTGTTACCGCGTTAACCTTAGTTTCTCTACTGCAAGCGGTAAGCGTTAACGCCAATCCTCTTGAGGGCTTGCCATCCGGAACCTACAACCTAGATCTTACTCACGCGAGTGTGGTTTGGAAACTAAGTCATTTTGGTTTTTCCACCTATGTCGGACGGTTTAATGATTTTTCGGCTGATATAGCACTAGACGTAGAGGACTTCGAAAAAAGTCGCGTCAATGTCGATATTAAGGTCGATTCTTTAGATACCAACTACCCATACCCTGAAAAGGAAGACTTTAACAAAGTGCTCGCGGAAGATTGGTTTAAATCAGCCGAATACCCCTCAATTCTATTTAAGGCTACTTCGGTGAGCGCGCTTGAAGGTTCTAGTTTTACAATTGACGGCGAGCTGACGTTAATGGGTCAAACCCACCCAGTAAGCTTGGCCGCAACGATTAACGGCTCAACCCCTTCGCATCCATTTGCCAAGGTACCCTTAGTCGGCTTCTCGGCAACCACGTCTATTGATCGAACCGTTTGGGGCCTTAGTAAGTACGCTCCCAAGATTGGCGCTCAAGTGTCGATTGAAATCGAAGGCGAATTTTTAAATAACGCTAAGTAAGTTTTGCTAAACCAACTCGGCTAATTCAAATAAGCCTGAGGCCATCGAGAGTTATATTCTCGATGGCTTTTTGTGCTTTTGTGTTTTGGCGATTATGAACAGTTACCCAAGGTTTATTGTTGTCGACGACAAAGTAGTACTATTTCGTTATCCTCGTATCGCAAAGCGTTGTTGAGCGATTTATTATGTTCCTAACACAAAGTTCCCACCACTATTTCAAAATTTAATTATGGCTCAATCTAACTCTAGTTCGTTCTACGATACCGTAGTTTTCAAGCACTCCAAATGGGTGTTAGTTGTTGTCGCCTTAATGTTGGGCTCTCTGTGGCCGTACCTAGGTAACTTTAGGTTAGACACTTCGTCTGACTCTCTGGTATTGGAAAACGATAAATCCTTAAAGTATTTTCGCGACGTGGTAAGTAAATACAGTGGCGAAGAGCTGTTGATTTTGACCTATGCGCCCAAGGGCGATTTATTTGCAGATCAAACCTTGGCTGAGATAAAGCGCCTGACTGACGAATTGAAAGTATTACAGCCTGTTAGTTCAGTTATATCGATTATCAATGTGCCGCTAACACAAAGCCCTCCTGTAACTCTTGGCGAATTAGCCAGCTCGACGCAGACATTGCTCGACAAAAAAACCGATCGAGCTCTAGCAAAGATAGAGTTTCGTGATAGTGACTTATATCGTGACCTTTTGGTTAGCAACGATTACTCAACTACGGCGATAGCGGTATCGCTGAAGAGTAATACTGAGTTGTCAGGCTTATTGGATCGACGCAATAGCCTGCGCTTACAACGCGAGACCGCTGGGCTTAGCGTTCAGCAAGAAGCAGAATTAAATAGTTTGACGCTCGAGTATCAAGCCAAAGATGATGCGTTTAAGGCTAGACAGAGTCAGTTTATTGAACAAGTGCGCGGCATTATGCAGCCCTACCAAGCTAATGCTAAGTTGTTCCTCGGCGGTTTGCCGATGATTGTTGCTGACTCAGTGGCTTTTATTAACTCAGATTTTAAGACCTTTGGTTTAGCATCTTTGGCGCTCATTATTTTGATCCTCGCGGTGGCCTTTCGGCAACTAGGCTGGGTAATTATGCCGTTGCTTACCTGTGCCGTAACTGGCTACATAATGGTGGCGTTACTTGGGCTTTTAAATTGGCCCATATCGGTCGTATCATCGAATTTTTTATCGCTGTTACTGATTATCACCTTATCGCTGAACATACACCTGATTGTCCGATATAGAGAGCTAGCAAAGCTTGATCCTAGCCTCAGCCAACGTAGTTTGTTAAGTCAGACTGTACGGTCAAAATTTATAGCGTGTATCTATACTGCTCTGACTACCATTGTCGCCTTTGCCTCTTTGATTGTTAGCGGTATTAGGCCAGTAATCGATTTTGGTTGGATTATGTGTTTAGGGATAATGGTGGCCGTAGTGACCACTTTTATCGTTTTTCCTGCGCTGACTATGTTTATGAAGCCAAGACAGGTTGCGGCTAATAAAGATGTTATTAGTAAAGGGATATTGGACGGTGCGCAACGCCTGCATAAAAAAGGCATAGTCGTGTCGCTATTTTTTATAAGCGTGGCCTCTATTGCGGCCTATGGAATGGCTAACTTGACGGTTGAAAATCGATTTATCGACTACTTCAAACCGAGTACTGAAATCTATCAAGGTATGCTTGAGATTGACGCCAAGCTGGGCGGCACGACGCCACTCAATATCATCATTGATGCCCCGAAAAGCTTTTTTGAAAAAACAGTAGAAGAAGCCCCGCTTAATACTGATTCCTCGGCGATGCTGCCGATTAGTGAAGACGATGATTTTTTTGACGAGTTTGATGATGAACCGGCACCTTCAGTTAGCAATAATGATGACTTTGACGAATTCGACGAGTTTGATGAGTTCAATGAGCAAGACGCGGCAAGTAATAGTTCGGCAAATATTGTGGCAACCTCATACTGGTTTAACGAGGGCGGCATTCGCAAGATTCAAGCGATTCAGAAATCCTTAGACGCACTCGAAGCGACCGGTAAGGTAATGAGTCTTGCGACCACCATGAGTGTGTTTGATGGCTTAAAAAACGCTAAGGAAATGGATAACATAGACTTAGCATTTATGCTTAACGTGCTCTCCGATTCGAACAAGCAAACCTTATTTAAGCCATACATCTCAGATGACGGCAATCAGCTGCATATCAATATTCGTGTGTTTGAAACCCTTAAAGGCTTAGATCGCAATCAGCTGATCGATGACATTCGTAATTTATTAGTAGAAGAGCATGGATTGGAGCAGCAACAAGTCCACATCTCGGGTTTGTTAGTGTTTTACAATAATATGTTGAATTCGCTGTTCAGTTCACAAATCCTGACCTTGGGAACTGTCTTTGTGGTCATTTTTTTGATGTTCATTGTATTGTTCCGTAGTGTCAAACTAGCGCTAATAACGATTGTGCCGAATGTTTTTTCGGCCAGTGTGGTGCTCGGTATTATGGGCGTCTTTGGCATCCCCTTAGACTTAATGACAATTACTATTGCGGCCATCAGCGTGGGCATTGCGGTAGACAACTCGATTCATTTTATTGATCGCTTTAGAAATGAAATGAGTCAACACCATGATCCTGCAGCGGCGATTGTCGAGGCCACCAATAACGTCGGTCAAGCGATGTTCTATACTACTATTGTCATAACCGCAGGGTTTTTGATTATGGTGTTCTCGAATTTTGTACCGACCATGTATTTCGGTATGCTTACCGCCATAGCAATGATCACTGCATTGATCGCTAACCTTATTATGTTGCCGATGTTAGTGGCCAAATTCAAACCACTATCGTAAATAAACCACTATCGTAAATAAACCACTATCGCAAATAAACCACTTTCCTAACTTAAATCATGGTTGCTTAGCTACTATGATAATTTAAATCCACAAGGCTGAATCATGTTGAAACGACTAGGTAGTATCGCTTTTGTCTCATTGTCCTTATTGGCTAGCTCAGTATTAGCTCAGCAGGCTACTCTGACTGAACAAGAGCAGCAATTAATCTCATGGGTTGATAAAAACCAAGATGTAATTTTGTCTGAATTAAAGTCACATGTTGAAATCAATACCGGTACTGCCAATATTGCCGGCCTTGATCGCTACCGTGAGATATTATCGGCCGACCTAGAGGCATTAGGTTTCAGTACCCAAACACACTCTTCGGATGATATTGAAGTGCTTAACTGCAAAGGCGGCAGCATTCAAATAGCCGATCATCTGGTCGCAACACGAACCGGGTTAGCAAAAAATAGAGTTCTGATGAACGGTCATATGGACACTGTATTCTCTAAGGACGATGAGTTTCAAACCCTAGTTATCGAGGATAACGGTGTCTTAAAAGGCCCTGGCGTAGCCGATATGAAGGGCGGCATTGTTATTATGATTAACGCTTTGCGAGCACTTCACGCACAAGGTTTGCTCGATAATACCAACCTAACAGTGCTGTTCAATAGTGATGAAGAAATTGGGTCGCTAGGGTCAAGGCCGCTTATTGAAGAGCTCGCCCAAAAACATGACATTGGTTTAGTTTATGAAGGTACCTACAACAATTTAGCTACTCGTGCACGAAAAGGTCTTGGCCAAGTTCGATTGCGAATTACAGGCCGCGAATCACATGCTGGCGGTGCTCATGAAGATGGTGTTTCGGCTAGCCTCGAAATGGCGCATAAGATTATCGAAATCGAAAAGCTAACCGACTATTCTCGCAAGGTTACGGTTAATACAGGCGTGCTTAGCGGTGGTGAGAAGCGTAATACCATACCCGGCTGTGCTGAGGCTTATATCGATATGCGTTTCCCTTCTCTCGAAGCGGGTCAACAACTAGAACAAAGTGTTAAACGTATAGCGACAGCTGAGCCGGTAGTTAAGAACGCTAAATACCCGAACCTGCCCATCGTTGAAAGTTGGGCGGTATTACACCGCCCAGTGAAGCCGGAAAACGCTAAGGTTGATGAGATCATTGCCCAAGCGATGTCGTTGTCGGCGTTGATCGGTGAGCCGATTTCCGGCACACGTTATTCAGGTGGCGGAACCGACGGCTCGATAGCTCAAGGAGTTGGCTTGGCAACCATGGACAGCCTTGGTGTGGATGGTAAAGGTGCGCATTCTTCGCGAGAGGAGTCTACTGTTCAAAGTTTGATCGCACGGACTAAGTTAGCGGCGGTTATGCTTTCTCGCCAACTTCACCAATAAGTTATTAACGTGACCTATAGCACTAAGAGTAAGCAACTATTAGTGTTGTTTGTTGTCATACCATCGATTCTTTTAACCTTATTAACACGCGCTTTTGCCATGACTCTACCTGACAATACAATCGAACTTATACACGGAAATGGGGCTCCTACTCATGCCGTTATCTGGTTACATGGCCTCGGCGCCAGTGCCAACGATTTTCCGCCAATCGTTCCCGAGTTGGGTTTATCGAATGACCGTGTTATTCGATTCATCTTTCCGCAAGCGCCAGACCGAGCAATCACTATTAATGGTGGCATGCGCATGCCTGGTTGGTACGATATAAAAGGCATAAGTATTGAGGATAAACAAGATGCGGTTGGCATGGCTGAGTCGCGTGACATGCTAGATCAGATTGTTGAAGGGCAAATTGCCAGTGGCATTGCTAGCGAGAATATTATCCTTGCCGGCTTTTCTCAAGGCGGTGCTGTGACCTATTTTACGGGCGTCCGTAGCAAGCGGAAGCTTGCCGGTTTGTTGACCTTATCGACCTATTTGCCGTTCGATCAAGATACCAAAGCGGAGCAGAGCGGCGTAAACATTGATACGCCTATCTTTGCTAGCCATGGCACTAATGATGGCGTGGTGCCGCTTATCATGGGCAAGAGCAGCGTTGATACATTAACTCAGCTAGGTTACTCGATAAGCTGGAAAACGTATCCGATGGAGCATCAAGTTTCGATGCAACAAATTCAGGCTATTGGGATTTGGATTAACCAGGTCTTCAGTAAGCAATAAAGTGTTAGGCGTAAGTAATACTGTTGCGCTTACGCCTAATTGAGTGATTGCAAATTAGCATCGCACAAACAAGGGCTCTGCTAATTTGCCAGCGTCTCAACTATTTGCCAGACACCTAATAAATTTTCACCTAAAATCTTCTCTATATCTGACTCCTTATAGCCGCGTCGGATTAGGCCGTCGATAAGTTTTGGATAGTCAGCGACAGACTTAAGGAGACCTCAGCATAACTTGTCGAACGAATGAAAATGCCTGTAATACCTCCACTTTTTGTGGAAAAACTTACCAATAGCTAGCTGATAGCCGCGTTTACCGCCTCAATTGGAGGCAATCCAAGCTATTTTTATTTCGTCCCTGAGTTATGCTGAGGTCTCAAGGAGTTAGCTAAGAGAAATGCGGCACCAATCATAAGCGCTAGATCTGCTCGAGTAATTCAGGCGGCGTTACCGGCAGGCTAGGATGACAATATTTTTGCTCTTACTGATGGAGAGTAATAAAGTTGTTAACTAAACATTCGATAACTCATTGTTTTTTATCAAACCAATTTTATGGTTAAATAAATAAAGTAGTTAACGGGGTCTGAAGCCCAACGTAACGAAAAGTTACTATAAGCTCAACGCTTGATTGATTTTCGGCAAGGATTACAAAATATGACAGGCCGTTGTATACTCATTTCTGCCATGGGGGGCTCTATTAATTGTGTTGAATATTGAACTTAGAAGAAGATGAGGGTTTTAGTCATACTATTGATTGTTATTTTGCTTGCTAGTTGTGTAAGCAAAATAGACTCGGTCAACCATTTTTCTTGGAAAGCAAGTTTAGAGGAAGCTTCACCTGCTTGGTTAGAAGG
>JAWUZB010000032.1:0-19651 GCA_034110505.1 Gammaproteobacteria bacterium | reverse complement strand
AGACTCGCGATCAATCAAGTAAACGTACTCTACTCGATACAGTAATGACTGCCGTAGGGCTAGCTCAGCGTATGGAATACCTGTACGAATGGATTGAAAACGAGTTTTCAATCCATTCACCGATGTCGCTGACGCAACAGTCCGATTAATGGTAACCAATAAGGATGATATCGCCTGAGATATCGCCCGACGTATAGACGGCGCCATCACTGGGTAAAGAATTTCGGCATATTCTTGCGGCTCTGATCGAATCGCTTGCTTAAGGCTTAGAGATACAGGGCCTTGAAGTGAAGACACCAAAGCATTAGTGTCGGTTTTTCTGATCGCCGGGACGAGCACTTCCGCGACATCGCGAGTTCGGCTCTCGATATCTTCGATACGTTGTTTTAATGCCGCCAGTTGGCCGGCACTTTCACCAGCCAGTATCTGCCGTAGCTCGTCAATCTGACGTAGCTCTTCAGTTTCACGTAGCTCTTCAGCTTGACGTTGTTGGTCGATTTCACTCATTACAATAGAGGGTCGCTATTGGCTTGGGTAACTAGCAACCGCGTAACTTAATGGCCACTTCATCGAGCATAAGCGCCAATGACTGTCGGCCGACTTTATCATTTTGCAAATCTTCTTTTTGTTGATCAATTTGCGCCGTTAGCTCGGTTTGAGTAGCCGATGCACGGTCCGCTAAGTCTTGATGACTTTGCTCGAATGCAACTCTAACCGCCGCCAAGCCTTGGTTGGCTTGGTCTTCCATTACGGTAATCGCATGCTGTAACGCTGTTTCAGCATCCTGAAGCGTATTTTGCAAGTTACGAAGCTCCGTATCTCGAGCAGATTTTTCTTCCAATATTTGATTATCCAAACGAGCTAACGACTGGTTAACAGCGTCATCCATACCGCTCATTTTTTCAATTAGCTTGTCTTTTAATTGATCTACATCGGCTTCTAGTCGCGATTCGAGCTCGGCAAATCGTTGCTCAAAACTAGCAACGTATTTGCCAAATAAAATATCTCTAACTTTTTCAATATCACCCAAACCTGGGTTAATTATTTCAGCGGTTGGGCGTTTATTTTTTTCAGGCATAAAAAACTCTTAAAGTATTGTGTAAGGCCATCGCTGACACAGTTATTATTACCAGTTGCACTAGCATTTTAGCAAAAAATTACAACAGCATTAAACATTTCGCGGTGTTCTGTGGTTATTCGGATATCGGTGATTATTACTTAGCACTTTCGAGCCGATAGCCATGGCGATATACCGAGGTTAATTGCCAATCGTCTTGCTGATCTAACTTCAGCTTGCTTCGTAGCCGGCTAACATGCGTATCAACTGTGCGAGTATTCAATTGCGAGCTAGTACCCCAAACCATCTCTAATAAATGTCCGCGGGAAATAACACGCCCCAAATTTTTGAACATAAATAGGGTTAATTCGTATTCTTTTTGGGTCATTTCAATAATCTCATCATCGAGGCTAACCTGTCTCAAGCGAGTATCTATTTTGAATGGCGGAAAGCTGTAGTTATCGGAGGTATTTTCATCACCAAAACCCATACGACGGGCAATCGCGTTAACCCTCGCCATAGTCTCGTTATGCCGAACAGGTTTGGCCATGTAATCATCGGCGCCAGCCTCCAAAGCTTGAACAATGTCATCCTCAGAATCACGTTGGGTAATAAATACCACTGGCAGAACTGAGTCTACATGTTCGCGTAAGTGTCGCAACACTTCAATACCAGACAACTTAGGCACCATCCAATCAAGCAAAGCTAGGTCATAACTGTCTTGCTTATACGCTCTAATAAACGCCTGTCCATCGCGAAATACATCGCATTGATGGCTCGCTTCTTCAAGCCAGGCAACTAATAGATTAGCTTGTTCGCGATCATCTTCTAAAATAACTATTCGCATATTTATTATTGTTACTCTCGATGAGCCAATCATTTCAGTACAAGTAATCTAGTAAGCTTCTACAGTCTATGAAAACGCAAAACTGGGTGCCCCCGATAACATTGCACTGAGACTAAGCGGATTACATTATGTCTATAATGACATAATATGGAATAATTTCAAAAATTTACAGAGCATATCGGATAATAAACTGGTCGTTTAGCTCTAATAGCTTCGCCTATCGGTAATGTAAAGATCAGCCTAGAAGTAAGCAATTTCGAAACCGTTAGAGCCGATTCTAAAGTTATGCTAACGTGTTTAAACCTTAGTAAAGTCGATTAATATTTAGCTCTGAACCCAAATCTTAAGCGCTCTGTTTATCAATTAATTTAGTCCTACTACCTGTAATAAATCATGCCTGAAATACACCAACTACTGATCGGCGGCAACGGCCAAAAAACTGTTTTTATGAATGCTAGCATGGCTAATCGTCATGGCATGGTAGCTGGCGCGACCGGCACAGGCAAAACAGTAACGCTGCAGATATTAGCTGAGAATTTTTCGAAGATTGGCGTGCCAGTTTTTTTGGCTGACGTAAAGGGCGACGTTTCGGGTATCGGTAAAGCCGCTAAACCTCATCCGAAAATCGATGAGCGCATCAATACAATTGGGATTGACGGCTATCAAATGAGCCCTAGCCCAGTTGTGTTCTGGGATTTATTCGGTAAGAAAGGCCACCCGATTCGAACTACCGTAAGCGAAATTGGGCCGTTATTACTCGCAAACCTACTTGAGCTAAATGACACTCAGACCGGTATTTTATACTCGTGTTTTAAAATAGCTGACGATCAGGGCATGCTGATTCTCGACCTAAAAGACCTTCGCTCAATGCTAATTTGGATGGGCGACAATCGAGCCACGCTGAAGTCTGAATACGGCAACATATCAACCGCTAGTATCGGCGCTATACAGCGCGGGTTGCTGGTGCTTGATGAGCAAGGTGCCGAGTTTCTGTTGGGCGAGCCAGCCATTCAATTACAAGACCTAATGGGCCAAGACTTCTCTGGTCGTGGCATCATCAGCATCTTAGATGCAAGCAAGCTAATCCAAAGTTCACCGAAACTCTATTCCACATTTCTTTTATGGTTGCTTTCAGAGTTGTTTGAGACCTTACCCGAGGTGGGCGACGCCGAAAAACCAAAGTTCGTTATGTTTTTCGACGAAGCTCATTTACTGTTTGATGATGCCCCAAAGGTGCTGATCAACAAAATCGAGCAGGTTGTTCGTTTGATTCGATCAAAAGGCGTTGGTATCTACTTTATTTCGCAAAGCCCTATGGACATTCCCGAAGAAATATTAGGCCAGCTAGGCTTAAAAATACAGCATGCGCTTAGAGCCTTTACGCCTAAAGATCAAAAAGCGGTGCGTACCGTTGCCGGAACATTCAGAGCCAATCCCGAAATTGATACTGGCACTGTAATTACTCAGCTTGGCGTTGGTGAAGCGTTAGTAAGCACGCTTGATGAAGAAGGCATACCCACTCAAGTCGAACAAATTTTGATCCGGCCACCAGAATCAAGAATTGGCCCAATGACCACGACTGAGCGCAAAGAACAAATTGGTCGGTCACCGTACCGAGGTCGATACGATGAGCCCCTAGATCGTGAATCGGCTTATGAAATGCTAATCAAACGTGCTGAAAAAAATGCCGCGCAAGAACAAGCTATGGAAAAAGAAGAGCTCGCGCGTGAAGCCGCTGACAAAGCCGCAAAGCCTAGTAGGCGCTCAACTAGACAAACACCAACCGAGGCGTTTATCTCCAGTGCTGCCCGCTCAATCGGCTCGCAATTAGGCCGTCGAGTTATTCGCGGAATCTTGGGGTCATTATTTAAAGGCTAGGCGGCTAATCAAGTTATCACTGTAAAACTGGTTAATTATGCAGTAAAACCCTACTAAAACTGTTTTTCAAGCAGCTTAGATGGGCTATAATCGCCACCGCTTTTAAGCCGAGTCGACAACAGTTTAGAATCTCGAAATCGGCTAAATTGGTTGTCGCATGAAACCAAAACACGTAACACAAACTAACGTTGCTACAACTGATAGCCACTTATATTTTAGAGAAAAAAGGTACTCCAATGAGCGAAGAGCAAATGAACGATTCAACGTTTGGCCGACTATTCATCATGATGATGATTACTCTTACGGTGCTGACTATCATCATCGTGGTAGCGGCTAAATTCGCGTCAAGCGAAGTAGACGCTAAATTGGACGAACGCAGCGCTGTTGAGAATACACAGGCAACCGCATTGCGTATTGCTCCAGTTGGAAAATTCGCAGCGACGACAGTGGCCGCTGCTCCGATTGTAGCCGCGGTAATGTCAGTCGAAGATATGTACACGAACTGTTCAGCGTGTCACGCGTCAGGTGTGCTTGGTGCTCCAATTACCGGCGATGTTGGTCAATGGGCAAGTCACCTAGCTAAGGGCACAGAGACTCTTTACGCCAATGCGATTAACGGAATCAATGCTATGCCAGCACGTGGTGGCATAGCATCACTTACTGATGAGAATATAGAGGCCATTGTCGACTATATGATTGAACGATCTAAATAGAGTTTAGCGACTGACAGTGCAAGGTTAGCCGCAAAACATATATGGCTATTTATAGTCGTATGATTAGCCGAAACAGCCGTTGCCTAGCAGCGTAGGCCAATTAACATCAAAGCCGCTCACTTCGGGCGGCTTTTTTATGCATACCTAGCGCAGCGGATGCGCGCAAGTTGAAGCATTTTTTAGGCTTCCGCCAACCAGTACCGAAGCGAATGCGTGATCAACGCAAATTAGAATGCGCAAACTTACTGTCTATAGTGAGGATTATTGCTCTATGCTGCTCTATTAATATAGGATGTCGTAACGCTAGACGTAGAATTTAGTGTCGAATTAAAATTATCACAAAACCAAAGGTAACTATGAGTCTTGCTAACAAGGTATTAATCGCTCTCATTCTGGGCATTGCGGCTGGGGGGGCACTAAATGTGTCTGGCCTAACCGAAAACGCATTCATCGACCAAAACCTTATAAACGGTCTTTTTCTATTTGGCGGAAAGGTGTTTGTCAACGCATTAAAAATGCTAGTAGTTCCATTGGTTCTATTCTCATTAATTCCCGGTATTGTCGGCATTGGCGACATTCGACTGCTCGGTAAAATAGGAACCAAGTCCTTTCTTCTATATATCGCTACCACCGCAATCGCTATATCGACGGCCATAACTTTTGCTGTTATGTTCGGCATAGGTACGGAAATGACGATTCCATTTGAAGCTAGCTTCGAAGGAAAACAAGCGGCTTCTAGCACCTTAGACATACTCATAGGCATCGTTCCTTCGAACATTTTTGAGGCTATGGTCGAAGCGAAGATGCTTTCGATTATATTCTTCTCAATTTTCTTTGGTATCGCGTTGTTATCAGTCGCCAAAGAGGCTCCTCAGCTGGTTAGTTTTATCGAGCAAGTAAGCAAAGTTATTATGCGCATGGTTGATATCGTCATGTGGTTTGCTCCTTACGCGGTGTTCTGTCTGGTGGCAAAAGCTATCGCTGATTTGGGCTTTGACTTGGTGCAGCAGCTTGCAGGCTACTTCGTCGTCGTTATGTTTGCCCTACTCTTCCATGCATTTGTAACACAAATGGCAATCTTAAAATTGTTCACTGGGCTGAACATCGGGATATTCCTAACTAAGATCCGAAATGCTCAGTTGTTTGCCTTTAGCACATCAAGCTCTGGAGCAACCATTCCTGTGACCTTGAGAACAGTCCAACAACGCCTAGGTGTCGACCGTGCAGTTTCGTCATTTAGCGTACCATTTGGTGCCACTATCAACATGGACGGTACCGCCATGATGCAGGGCGTAGCAACAGTCTTCGTCGCCAATCTGTACGGCGTAGAACTCGGTTTGGTGGGCTATGTTACGGTCGTGGTAACCGCCGTACTAGCATCAATTGGTACGGCCGCTGTACCATCGGTAGGGTTGGTAATGCTGACCTTGGTGTTTAACCAAGTTGGTCTGCCGGTTGAAGCAATCGGCATCATTATTGGTGTCGATAGATTGATTGATATGACACGCACAGCAGTCAATGTTACCGGCGACGCGATGGTCACGGTAATCGTTGCTAAGAGTGAAGGAAGGATTGATCTCGACGTGTATAACGACCCCAACGCCGGCTTAGTAGAAGAGCCACACATAGACCAGCAAGCCGCGTAAACTTACCAACGGCACGGTAAAAACTGAATAATAAAAAAGCGAGCTATAAGCTCGCTTTTTTATTATCTACGGTAGAAAAAGATCAAGCTATTGACCAGCCTATATACCCAAGGATCCGTAAGAGTCTTGAATTCGCTCCAAGGCAATCATCATCGCCGCTGTACGCAAATCTGGGATTCGATCATCACTCCGCCATTTTTTACTAATAACTTGATAGCCTTCACGCATCACATCATCCAGACCAGAGCGAACTAGGTCCAACTCGCTTGGGCCTTCAATGATTTTAACTAAATGCTTGGTGGGGAATTTTGAGCCAACCATCTCTTCGATCGCCTCAACCATGTGCAAGGTTTGCTTTTCATGCTGCCGACGTTGCATTCGACCAAAACGAATGTGGCTTAAGTTCTTAACCCACTCGAAATAGGAAACCGTGACACCGCCCGCATTGGCGTATAAATCAGGAATAATCAAACAGCCCATTTCTCTTAATATCTCATTCGCCGAAAATGTTATCGGGCCATTCGCGGCTTCGATCACAATGTTGGCTTTGATATCACGCGCATTTTCGCTGGTGATAATGCCTTCTAGCGCGGCTGGAATAAAAATATCGCAATCCATGGTTAACACACTTGCAGAATCAGGTGTATAACCGTTGTAGCCTTTTACACCACCATTCTCATGAATGTGTTTGTGTAAGCCATCGATGTCGATACCGTCGTGATTAACGATTGCTCCATCGCGCTCCATCACCCCAACAATAATAGCGCCGTCTTCTTGCGATAAAAATTGTGCCGCGTGGTAGCCCACATTACCCAAGCCTTGAACAATAATTCGTTTGCCCTCTAGCTTGCCAGATAAGCCTGCCCATTTAATATCTTCAGGGTGGCGAAACGCTTCCTGAAGAGCATACTGGATACCACGACCAGTGGCTTCAACGCGGCCACGAATGCCACCCTTACTCACTGGTTTACCGGTAACACAGGCCCAACTATTTAGATCCGATGGGTAAAGCCGACTATATTCATCCGCCATCCAAGCCATCTCGCGTTCGCCAGTGCCCATATCCGGAGCGGGGACATTTTGTGCCGGACTAATCAATGAGCGCTTGGCTAATTCCTGAGTGAAGCGCCGTGTAATTCGCTCAAGCTCGTGCTCTTCCCAC
This sequence comes from Gammaproteobacteria bacterium, assembly GCA_034110505.1. GTDB lineage: Bacteria > Pseudomonadota > Gammaproteobacteria > Arenicellales > Arenicellaceae > Arenicella. The sequence goes on along the minus strand of JAWUZB010000032.1, from coordinate 12,348 downwards.
TCACTAGGGTCTATCACCAAGGCGCCTTTAGAGCCGCCAAACGGTGCCTCAACCAAGGCGCATTTATAGGTCATCAGCGCGGCAAGTGCTTCTACTTCATTTTGGTCCGCATGTGGTGAATAGCGAATGCCACCCTTTACTGGGGCGCGATGTTCGGAATGTACCGAACGATAACCGGTGAAGGTGAACAACCTATTTCGAAGGCGAACACCAAAACGTACGGTATAGGTTGAATTTGCGACTTTGATTTTGTGTCGTAAATCGTCTGAAAGGCCAACTAATTCAGCCGCTTGATCAAACATTTTTTCGACCGACGATAAAAATGTTTCAGTTTGTTTTGTCATCTCTCCTCCCCAGATAGATGATTAATGTTAATTGGACGTCTAACTTATTGTTTTAATAAACTGTGCAAACGCATCCAACGCCCCGTGAGTAGCTGGATGATTGTCAATTGTCATCAGAGTTTTACTCCCTAAACCACCATTATACAAGTCATATATTCGTTGCGAATCAAATTCCGTTTCCATATCTAAATACGATGTGGATAACCGCAATGTATGTGTGTCAGCGGGGATTCCAAAGTCACTACCTGGTAAGCTAGCAATGTGATATTTGTCGAGTAGATGACTGGCTAGTTGTGCCGCGGTATTGATACCGAGCCTACTAAGGCCTGACCGATAGTTATCGAAATTCGCGGCGATATAAAAGCCACCCTGAGCACTGGTGCAGCGCACTCCAAGGCCTAGCAATTTTGCTTGAATGAAACGGGTACGTATGCCGTGTATGGCGCAGCAGTCAGCAATATATTGCTCGACATCATCATGTTGTTGGTAGGCTGTGATCGCCGCGTACTGAATCGGAGCGGACACTCCAGACCAGGTTTCGCTGGCAAACACCACCATTTTTTGTAATAGCTGCTTACCAATTTCGGTATTTGGAAAGAGAGCAACGCCGACACGCCATCCGCCGATAGACAAATGCTTGCTTAAACCTCCAAAAACGAACGTTCGTTCAGGGTAATATTTGGCAATCGATACATGTTCAACGTTACCGTGACACACCTGGAAATATATCTCGTCACTCAAAACCCAAATATCATTGGCTCGGCAATAGTCAGCGAGTTTTTTTAAAAAATCGTCACTCATTACTTCGCCCGTAGGGTTGTTGGGACTATTAATAATTAATAACTTACAGGGGTTATCTGACTTCTTTACCAAATCATCTAGGGCATCAATGTCGAGTTGGTAGTTATCCTCAACGGAGGACCGGATGTAGCTGACCTTGTTGCCCAGCAATTGCGCTTGTGGCGCATAGCTAACCCATGACGGTGTCGGTAGAAACAGGTCAGCATTCATAACCATTTGCAGGCCAAAAATTAGTGACTTACTACCAGGCCCCACAATCACCTGCGAAGATGAGAATGGCGTATTAAGTTTACTCGTGTAATAGGAGGCGACGCTGTCAATAAGTGCTGGCAGTCCGCGGGCCGGAAGATAGCTTTTCTTGTTAGCATTATCGATTAGTGACGACTTAAGTCTTGGATGAACATCGAAACGAGACTCACCAAAGCCCATATGAAATGCTTGCTCACCCTGTTGCCATAACTGATTTACCGCTTCGTTAATAAAAAGAGTTGATGAAGGTACTAATCCATCAAAGGCTGGGTTAAAAGACGTGATCGTATTATTCATGTTTTGTAATTAGAGATGGTAAAAAAGAAAAGTGCGAATAAAAAAACCCGCGATCAATACTCTTGAACGCGGGCTTTTTAAAAGTAAAAATCAAATAATTATTAAGTTAAAAGTTATACACCCCTTTGAGGTACCAAGAGCCACCTTCATAGTTGGCAACGGTGCGACGTGGGAATTGTAGGCCAACACTTTGGCGATTAGCAAAAACGCCATCATTGTCAATTTCGTCGACAAAATCATCGAAAATGTTAGAGGCGCCTAAAACAACCTTCAAACTATCATTAACCTGCCAACCAACTTCAGCATCAAAATAAATCACTGAGTCAATTTCAGCACTGCGATTACCCGCTGAACCGTTAATCGTTCCACGTTCATCGAAATGGTCGCCATAATAGCTAGCTCTAACCAATAGACTGACCGACTCATTTAAGAACGTGTTGGTGGTTAGAGTGAAGCGGTCTTCCGGGTAGTTATTTTCGATGTCTTCAATGGTTGAATCACTAACCGGGTTCAGCCCTTGAATTTGCGCTTGACCTGTCACAGTAATTTCATTATGCGCATAGGCAAAGATTACAGAAGTGCTTGTCTTGCCCCAATCGACAGACCCATTCAAAACAACATCAAAGCCTTCATGCTCTAGGTCGAGTGCGTTGGTGTAAAAAGACAGAGTGTTATCAACTGTTCCAGGAACTAGAATGTCACCGGTACGATAAATTCGATCATCAATTTCAACATTGTAGAAATCAACCGTTAAGTCCCATGCGCTGCCTAAGCTAGTGGCAAAACCAAGGCTAATATTGGTTGACTCTTCTTCGACTAATTCACGACCACCGGCGGCAATGGCGTCTGCGCTTGTTGCAGGCACTAGGCCTTCAAGTACAAGGTTACCAGTACGCCCGTCAAAGGTAGTAATGACAGAAGAGATATTAGCTTGCCCTGGAGTGGGAGCATGAAAACCAGTTGACACTGCACCACGTAATGTTAGCGCGTCATTGACGTTATAACGTGTCGCTATTTTGCCATTGACGGTCGAACCGAAATCTGAGAAATCCTCATAACGAAGCGCATATTGCATTAACCAACTGTCGCTTATATCTTGCTCCAAGTCGACGTAAACGGCAACGTTGTCACGATCAAACTCACCCGCATCTTCAGCACTAGGCGGTGTAAAACCACTTGGCCCAGCACCTACAGTTGAATTGGCATCACCTAATAATGAGGTCCAAGTCTCCTCGCGCCACTCAGCACCATACGACAGCGCTAATGAATCACTTAGTATCGTTGAGAAGTCAAGATTAAGGTTGATCTCTTCTTGCTCGTAACCACCTACGTCAAAATCTTGTATCGGTGTTCCATTAGCTTGCAACGCTAGACTCGGATTAATTGTATTATTTAAAAAATAATCCAATTCGTTTTTACCGTAGCCAACACTAAAATCATAGGTAGTTCCGCCAGCAAACGTACCGCGAAGGCCAGATACAAAACTCATATCGGTTTGATCGCCATCAAGAAACGGAGTAAAACCAACATTACAAAGTTGCAGCGCTGGGTTTTGAGCACAGGTACTTGTTACCGCAGAATTTGAAAGGTTTCGATAGAAAAAACGATAGCGACCTTCGGTCTCGGCATAGTTACCAAACGAATACAATTCAGCGCCATTGCTAAGCTCGATTCCAGAATTCCATGCAAGCCTTAGGGCTTCAGTTTCTGGGCGACCCCATGTTTGTGTAAAAGGAGCATCACCAAAAGGTGAGTCTGCACCAACACCTTGTACGCCAGCATCTACCAAAGCTTGTGCGTCTGGACGAATCACGCCGCGCGACAACGCATCGTTATCAACAAATTCAATACTGGCATTTAAAAAGCCATTTTCAGCAATTTTAAAGCCTAAGTTAGCGCCCACTTTCAAACTGCTTTCACCGTCGTAGAACTCACCGTATGTGACTTCCGCATGACCGCCATGATCGGCATCTTTAAGTTCAAAATTCATCACGCCAGCAATCGCATCAGAACCGTATTGGGCCGCTGCGCCATCACGCAGGACTTGTATATTTTTAAGTGCGACACTTGGAATCATGCCCACATCAACACCGTGTGAACCGTTACCTGCAGCCGGGGCAAAAAATTGTACTAAGGAGGAGCGATGTCGACGCTTGCCATTCATTAAGATTAGGGTCTGGTCAGGCGACATACCACGTAGCGATGTCGGGCGAATAAAGGCACTGCCGTCGCCTGTTGCGGGTGAAGCCGTGTAAGAGGGCACTAGCGCTTTTAGGTTGTCTGTTATGTCCGCTCCGTTGCCAAGTGCGGAAAAATCTTCTCCACTAATTACATCAACAGGGACTGGCGAGTCAGTTGCTGAACGCGGCTTGGAGCTACGACTACCTAAAACAACGACCTCCTCTAAACTGGTCGCTTGATTCTCTTGGGCTTGAACTTGCGCTGCACCGAAAGTGGCACTAGCTATAGCTAAGCTAATAACGCTTGGCATTAATTTTTTTGGCAAAGATTGCATGTCTAACTCCTCTTCAATATTTCGTTGGTTCTGATTGTCTGCTGCCAGATCTTCAGATTCATTTATATTACCGACGCCCGCACTGATGACGATACCAGTACCTCTTAACATCTGTCGTAGCCCATCGCCGATCGAATATCGGCCAAAAAGAGGTCGTGTTTTTACTCTTCTTACCTCTTTATATGGAAACAACAAAGTCAAATCGGCTTGTCTAGCAAATCGAGTTAAGGCTTTGTCGGCTGAGAGCCGTGGAATATTGAAGTAAAACTCTTCACCGCTGTCGCGCAACTGCGCAACACTAACGAAGGGCCAACAAAAGGTGCTGATAAAGATGGCACAAACTAACCATTTAGAAAGATTCATCACCGTTGGTAGCCTACTCAAACTCCGGGCTCTCATAAACAAAGAGAAGCAACGAGAGTTTTTCCGCCATTGGTGATGAAGATTTATATTGATTGCTCAATTTGTATTGGTAATTAAACTTATCTGCGAGTAGATAAAAACAACGGGGATCGAGGAAGTTTGCCTTCATTTTGATCTACTGAGCAATATTTCGTTATCTATGATTTCGCTCGATACAGCAAAATTATTTTCAAGTACCGCTAATAACTGATCTAAGTCTCCCGTCTTAAAGAAGCCTCCGACCGGTATCGATTTGAGCTGCTGGTCTACGATACGGAACTTAAGCGGCGTATAACGGTTAAGCTCGCGCACCACTTCAGATAAGCTTTCTCCCTGAAAGATAACCATACCCTCTCTCCATGCAAGGTTGGGCCGAGAGTCGGCCTGATAACTAACCTCAAACGAATCATCTCGAGCAACCGCTTTTTGCCCATACTCGAGATATAAAGGTAGTTGTCTATTAGGGCTGTTTACTCTTACTTGACCATGCGTAACGATAACTTCGAGCACAGAACGGCGATCATCTAAAGATTCACCAGCATCGATACTAAACGCTGTGCCGATAGCCGTAACCATGTCTTCACCAACCTTAACTTCGAACGGTTTTGATGGGTCTTTGGCAACGTCGAAATACACTTCGCCTCGAAGCAGTTCAATGCTGCGCTGAGAACCTGTAAAACGAACCCGCACTTCAGAATCCGTATTCAGTTCCAAGGTACTACCATCGCTTAAAGAAACAGTGGTGATTTCACCCACCGCTGTTTTATAAACCTGTGCAACAACCGGCGTTAAGTCAGTGGCCTTCTCAACAAGGGGGCTAATAGCTGAATCAATTGAAGAGGGAATGTTGGTATAGATCAACGCACCAATTAGCAGCATAAAGCTAGCCGCCGTTAACCAAATTTTCGATGGTTGAGCATTGTGTCCACTTGGCTCTTGAACAGCTTCTACTTTCACCCCAGCTGAAATAGGCATTAATTTTGAAATCGGTTTCAATACATCCAATAGGTCCCACATTGAGGCACATTTGACTAATGCCTCGCCATGAAACTCTGATTCGGCTAACCACACTTCAAGCGAATGTTGTTCATCGCCTGAAAGGCCTCGATCAATTTTGGCTATCCATTCGGCAGCTTGATCTTCGATCTTGTTGAGATTAGGGAACGTTATCGTGTTCATGACTCACCCCGCATGGCTTTGCGGTTTGGTTGTAACTTTTCCAAGTTAGATTCTGAGTCTATTCCTTGTTGCTGATGATAAGCCTGCATAATTCTGCGTAAACCCTTGGCCACATGTTTCTCTACAGTACTTTCACTGATATCCAGCTTCTCAGCAATCTCACGCTGGGATAGGCCGTATACTTTTTTCAAAACGAACACTCGGCTGCATTGCTCGGGCAGTTCATTTACGGCTTCACATAAAAAGCTAAAATCCTTTCTACTGAACACTTCATCTTCAGTCTGACTGCAGAAATCAGAAGCGTCGTAATATGACAGACTCTGATTGGGTCGCTGTTCGATGTCTACATCACAATCCATACGTTGCGCGACGGAAATTTGTCTATTAGCTAAACGAATGGCAGTTTTAACCATGAACGCTTTAGGGAAGCGAATCTCCTGCTTAAGAGATGATTGATAGGTATTGATGTAGGTGTCCTGAAGAATGTCCTCGATGTCTTGATAACTAGCCGAGGGTCGAATTTTACTTAGCAACGAAGAGATAACTCTTCGATACTTTAAAAATTCAATTGTGATCTTATCATTCATCGAATTGCCCATGTAACCAAAATTATAAAACACACAACGATAACTAAATATCGTAATGAAGAAGGATTTATGGTCATTAATGAGTGAGAGCCAAGCCAAGCACCTAACGCTTGCCCAAGCATCATAACCATACCAACCTTCCACAGCACCTTAGCATAAAAAGCAAATACTAAAAGCGCTGCCACATTAGTAGCAAAATTTAGCGACTTAGCTGCCATAGTCGAATACACAATTGGCTGCCCGCGCAGAGACACGCCAGCCCAAACGAAAAAAGACCCGGTGCCCGGTCCAAACATGCCGTCATAGAAGCCTATACTCGGAACCGCCGTAAAGCCGAAGGTCTGAGACGATATTTTAGCCGGCGTTTCAACCAGTGACTGTGCTGGTGCGAATAAAAAATAGACGGCAATTAAAATAATTACGGCAGGAATAACCGAGTTCAAAACCGAAGGATCAAAATATTGCACAGAAATTGCCCCTATTAAGGAGCCAATGAAAGCAAAGCCCATTAACCGGCCGACGTCTGCAAATTTCACTTTTCCAACAACAAACATTCTCACTGTGGCGGTACCCGACCCTGCCATAGCCTGTAGCTTATTCGTACCCAAGGCAAAGATAGGCGGCACTCCTGCGAGCATTAACGCTGGGATAGTTATTAGCCCGCCTCCGCCGACTAGGGTGTCGATATAACCAGCGGCAAAGGCCGCCATAACCAACAAAAAGAGTGTAAGTAGTGAAGGCGTAATTACTTCCATTAATGATTCCTAAGATTCGTTTTGATCGGGTTCGCGATCTATCAACGCGGTTGATTGCTCGGATGCTATCTCAACTTAGTAAAATTCTGTAGCCCAACCAGTCAGATTAATTCAACTAAATTCGATAGACGGCATACAAATGCGACCGTATTGTATATAACGCTTAGCTTAGGTCTTTAAATACTCGGTGCGTATTTCTTCGATACGATCACGTGTTCTGGCCGCTTTCTCAAACTCCAAATTTTCGGCGAACTGATACATTTCCTTCTCTAACTCTTTCATTACTTTGGAAAAATCTTTAGGACTATTGATATTCGGCAAATTAGCGTGCTGCGGTCTAATCCTAGCGAGCACCTGCGCGGCTTCGCTGGTAGCGCCGTCAATCATATCTTTCACCGGCTTACTAACACCTTTGGGAATGATTCCATGCTTGAGGTTGTGGGCCTCTTGCTTTTCTCGACGACGATCAGTTTCGTCAATCGCTATTCTCATAGCATTGGTGATTTTGTCGCCATAAAGAATGGCTCGACCATTCAAATTTCTAGCCGCTCGGCCAATGGTTTGAATAAGCGAGCGCGTTGACCTTAAAAAGCCCTGTTTGTCAGCATCGAGAATAGCCACCAACGACACCTCGGGCATGTCTAGGCCTTCGCGTAGTAGATTGATCCCCACCAGTACATCGAATACCCCTGCCCTCAAGTCTCGTATGATTTCCACCCGCTCAACGGTGTCGATATCGGAATGCAAATATCTAATTTTTACGCCAGCATCTCGCAGGTAATCGGTTAAATCTTCCGACATGCGTTTGGTTAAAGTGGTTATTAATACGCGTTCGTTTTTTGGTACGCGCTTATTAATTTCAGACAATACGTCGTCAACTTGAGTCGCGACTGGGCGAACCTCGATCTGTGGATCGACCAAACCAGTCGGCCTAACCACCTGATCGATGGTATTGGGGTTTTGTGCTATTTCATAATCTCCCGGGGTGGCCGAAACGAAGACTGTTTGTGGCATAAGGTTCTTAAATTCCTCAAACATCAATGGTCGGTTATCCATCGCCGATGGAAGGCGGAAACCATACTCCACCAGCGTGGTTTTACGTGAGCGGTCACCTTTATACATCGCCCCTAATTGAGGCATCAGTACGTGGCTCTCGTCCAAGATCATCAATGCATTAGGCGGCAAATAATTTATCAGCGTTGGTGGTGCTTCACCGGCCTTGGCGCCCGACAGATAACGTGAGTAATTTTCGATGCCATTGCAGTACCCCAGTTCTTGCATCATCTCAAGATCGAATAAAGTACGTTGCTCCAAGCGTTGCGCTTCAACCAACTTATCGTGTTCGCGAAGAAAGGCTAGGCGCTCTCGCAGTTCAGCTTTAATATGCTCACAGGCTTCTAATACTCGAACTCTCGGTGTTACATAATGCGACTTAGGAAAAATGGTGACACGCTTTAAGTCTTCTTCGACTGCGCCAGTCAGCGGGTCAAAACGAGATATTTTCTCGACATCATCGCCAAACAACTCTACGCGAATGGCATAGCGCTCTGATTCAGCGGGGTAAATATCGATAACGTCGCCGCGCACTCGAAAAGTGGCGCGCTTAAGCTCGGTATCATTTCGTGTGTACTGCAACTCGGCCAAACGTTTAAGCACCGCTCGCTGGTCCATAATATCGCCGACACTGAGATGCAATATCATTTCATGGTAGGCCTGCGGATCGCCCAAGCCATAAATTGCCGAAACGGTTGCAACAATGATAACGTCTTCACGCTCAAGCATCGCCTTGGTGGCCGACAACCTCATTTGATCAATGTGTTCGTTTACCGCAGCGTCCTTCTCGATAAAGGTATCTGAACTTGGTACGTAAGCTTCTGGCTGGTAGTAATCGTAGTACGAGACAAAATATTCAACCGCATTGTACGGAAAAAAGTCACGCATCTCGGAGTAGAGTTGTGCTGCCAAGGTCTTATTTGGGGCCATCAATATAGTCGGCCGCTGCACCTGTTGAATAACATTAGCCATGGTAAAGGTCTTACCTGAACCAGTTACGCCAAGCAGCGTTTGATAGGCCTCACCATTGCCTAAGCCTTCAACCAACTGGCGGATTGCATTAGGTTGGTCACCAGCGGGCTTGTAATCGCTAACTAACTCAAAATCACGGGTCATATTATTTTTAAAGCTCTACATACGAAATCGACCGCCTATTGTAATTCAAGCGGTTGTCGAGACTCACACACTATTCACCTTAATTAGGCAAAAGATTGAGGTTTTACTAACTTTAACCTAGAGTTAAGCCAGTTCAAGCAATGAACTGCTCATAGCGCTAACCATATTGCGCAGTATAAAAAATAGAAACGCTTAATTTCATGGAGGAAATAATGGCTAAAATTAATCTAAATCTCAGATTCAATCACAAGACTGATCAAAAGAGCAATACAAAATTCAGTTACGGTTTCAACATAATGGAACTGATGATAACACTAACGATCATTACGGTAGTAGCCAGCTTGGTGATACCAAGCTTTGCTAACATCATACAAAATGCGCGTATTAGAAGTGCATCAGTAGAACTTTCGACTATCCTCGCACTTTCCCGACATCATGCGCTAAGTTCCGGTGTCACGGTTATTGTCTGTCAAGCAAAAGACCCATCAATGAGACACTGCAGCGACAACCGCAAGCGTAACACCCGCTGGTCAAGTGGCGTAATTAGTTACGCGGATTTGAACGGCGACAACTCTCTCGATACAAGAGATCAAATCCTGACGACCATCCAAAGCCACAAAAGTGTCTCATTGGTGTTCAACCAAAATGGCATGCTTCGTTTTTTTGCCGATGGAAGTGCCCGAAGCGCCGGTTTTTACCTATGCAGTAAGTCGAGCGAACGAGAACGTCACCTTAAAATTTTACACACCGGTCGAGCTCGAACATCAGCCAAAATGAGTGATCTTAATCGTCAAACTTGCTTATCTAAAGCGGAATAACGATAAGCAAACAGAAATGCCCCCTTTAATGCAAAAAAACTGAGGAAATTACTTGACCATAACGGCCTTAGTAAATATTATGCGCCTTCGTTGAAAAACGTTCCCTGATAGCTCAGTTGGTAGAGCAAATGACTGTTAATCATTGGGTCCCAAGTTCGAGTCTTGGTCAGGGAGCCAATTCAACGTATTGATTTAAAAAGGAATTAAGTCAAATAACCGCAATATCATCTTACGATTGTATTGCGGTTTTTTTATGTGGGCTACATATGGGCTACAAATTAACTGTTTTTACTTTTGTCAGCAGGTTGTCTTCCGAGCTTGTAAGTACAGAAGCTACCAACCTTTGATGGTAAGTTGCTTATCGACAACCAACAAGTCGGTCTACCTAAATAGGCACTTCAGATAGCGCCACATCCTTCAAAAGAAATAGTTTTAATTACTTTTCGCTGATTTTCATGTCCAACCTTGACTCGCCGCATTTCATCACCTAGATTTGAGGAAAGCTACTAGATAGAGATTAAAAATGAATAGAATTTTTTCGAATAAAACGTGGTTCAGCTTAACTGGCATGTTAGCTGCCGCATTGATAAACATGAGTCTTCAGTCAAAACTAACTTCCCTTGGACACCTGACGTTTGCCGATAACTTAATTGGTTTGATGGTTATGTTGTTTGGTGGTATTTGCTTCTTGATGTTGATGGATTAATTATAAATTCATATTGAGAGCGGCTATGACTTACAATCATCTCGATTTTGACTGACCTCTCGAGATTTTGAGTTATATAAATTAGCCTCTAAACATATGGATATTAGCTAATCAAAATGGATTAGAAGATCATTGGACGAAAACTTAGATGACTAAAAATGTATTTGTTATTGGCGCTGGTGCCAGCAAGGAACTGAATTTGCCAACCGGATTGGAGCTGAAGCAACAAATAATTAGTTTGCTTAGTTACAATCTGCGTGGGGATCATGGTTCGATTGGTGGAGACAACGATATACGTTATGCGCTTTCAGACATCGAGAATTTAAGTGGCACCACTAGCAGCTCAGCTGAGTTGATATTAAAAACAGAAATCATTAAGCATGCCTTACCTTACTCTATTTCAATTGACAACTTAATAGATGCACATAGAGATGATCCCGATATTGCACTCATCGGTAAGGTCGCAATTACTAGAGCTATCCTTAAAGCAGAAAGCACCTCATATCTTGCAGACTCTAAGCAACGTCTGCATTTTTCTAATCCTGAGAACGCAAACAAAAGCTGGTTGCTGCCCTTCTTCCAGTCACTGACAGAAAATTGCACTTTCGAACAGGTGTCCATGAAATTGGAGGACTTATCAATTATCTGCTTCAATTATGACCGATGTATTGAAAGGTACTTATTAGTTGCTTTAAATTTTCTTTACAAAGCTCCTACGTCCGAAATCGAGTCACTAGTAATGGGAATCGAAATTTTGAGGCCATATGGAAGTGTTGGCAACATTTTTGATAATAGCGATGGTTCAGCTACCCCTTTCGGAGCGAAGCTTGAAGGCCCTCAGCTTTTTAAAGCTTCAAAAATGATAAAGACTTTTACTGAGGGTACTGACCCAAATTCTAGCGATATCAAAACCATTCGAGATAGAGTGCTTTACGCAAAAAAACTGTTCTTCCTCGGGTTCGGTTATCACAAGTTAAACATGAAAATCCTTAGTCGTAACTCCGAGATTATTGAAAGGGAAAACTGCCTTTGTTTGGGCTCAGCATTTGGTGAGTCGACAGAGAATCGTTTAGAAATCGAAAAGATGCTGCGTGATTTAACGATCTCTGACACTGGGCCCTCTATCGTCAAGGTAGAAAACTTAACATGTCGAGAGTTGATCGACAATTTTTCCAGAGCAATATCAAGTGATTAGAACGCTCCGTACTTTACTCTTTTTCTATCTTACTCTTCTCTGACATATCGGTTGTCTCCGTTAAAGTTACTGCCTCATTGGTGTCATTTCAAAATCACGAAAGTAGTCAAATAAAATTTTTACCATTTCAGGCTCTAACTCGCCTCGCTTAAATCGCGGAAACCGAGTCGCCATAATGAAAATACCCGCACGATAAAGAACAGACCTATCCTCTGGAGCTAGTAATTCGACTAACTCATACCATGCCTTTTTTTCTTCATCAGATAGAATGCTTGGCGGCTCACCAATTCCTCTTAGATCTAACTTATTCATAATCTATCGCTCTCCGTTG
>JAWUZB010000031.1:0-70202 GCA_034110505.1 Gammaproteobacteria bacterium | reverse complement strand
CGTGATCGAGGTCAACAGTGAAATGGCGATTACAATCTCAACCACGCGCCGAGCTCCCAGGCCACCCATTGACTGCGCTGCCACTGCGGCGATATCCGCTTGGCCAACTAAGCTCTCATATGGCGCTCCGTAGATCATGATGGCATTAATAGCAACACACAGCAGTATCGTCAGCAATGTGCCAATCACCATGCCCCTAGGTACATTTTTTTTACTATCAGCAACTTCCCCTGCGACATAGGCTGCGGCATTAAAACCTGAATAACTCAAGGATATCCAGACTAGGCTATTGGCGAACGCAAAAATACTGAAGGCGGCAATAGGTCTGGTACCAACCACCGGTAAACTAGATACGGTAATGAATTGCCACGCTGACCAAATGATAATTAGAAACAATACCAAGAGCATTATGGCAACAATAATTTCGTGCGTTTTTGCGCCTGATTTGGTGCGCGAGATATGCACAAAACCGGCCGCTACGATGACGCTTATTGCCAACAGATCTCTAGGCAAAAACATTAATTGCGGAAAAGCCGCAAGGCTGTAGGTTTCAAAGGCGAGAGCGGCGAAGGCGATCGCACCAGGGAAGCCGGCCAGCAGAGAAATCCAACCGGCGACAAAACCAGCCAATGGATGTATAGAACGCGAAAGGTAGAGATATTCGCCGCCGGACTCGCTTAAGCCTTGCACTAACATGCCATAACTTAAAGCCCCCATTAGAGCTATTAAGCCTGCCACAACCCATGCTAATAAAACCCATTCGCGAGAACCAAGGTCCGCTAGAGCAAAACCAGAGGTGGTATAAATACCAGCACCAACAGCATTACCTACCACCAACGCGACTAAGGTACGAACGCTGAAAGAGTAGGTTTTAGTCATTTATGGTAAAACATTGAGCTAGCATCTTACGCATATGCTCGGCTCCCAGTTTGTTCATTAAGGCGATATTATCAAGCGGGATTTGGTTGCTGTCGGGGTGATTATCAACAGCCCAATCTAAGCTAGATTCACGCAAAATATGCAACATAGGATAGGGTGCACGGTTGGTGAAATTTTCGGCATCATCGGGAGTTGTACCAGCGAAACGATATTGAGGATGAAAGCTGGCTATCTGCAACACACCGTCGAGATTCATTTCATCAAGTAGCGACTCAGCAATACCAATAAAATCATTAAAGTATTCAAATTCCGCCAACCCGCTTGGCAAAATCAATAAGCTAGTTTCTAACTCTTGCTGCTTGTTTAATAATGATAGCTCAACTATCAGATCAGCAATAATGTCTTGTTCAGTCTCAGCAAAAGATGTTTTAAAACGAATACTTTTTTTTCGATATTCACGTTGCGCAAATGGACATAGATTTAAATTTATGACGATCGAAGTCAGCCAGTTTTCAACTTGCTTCTCAACGTCTTTACTATTTAGCTTAGGCTGCGGGCTATTTTTTTTCACGATTGCCTTTGTTAATTTTTTCAATTACCCGAGCGAGTCGCGACTCGGCTTCAGTCCAGCCAACAGCATAGTTTAGCGATCTCTGATAGTCAGCCTTGGCCTCTTCAAACTTGCCCATCTGCTCTTGCGCCATACCCCTATTTAAGTGGGCGACGTGAGGCTTCTCGACACCTAATTTTAAGGCTAAATCGTAATCGGCCACAGCATTGGGAAATTTATTCCCTAGAAACCATAGGTTTCCACGATTAACATAGGCTTCACCTGTTTTATCATCAAGTTCGAGCGCATGATTTAGATCGTCCAATGCCGATTTAGGGTCAGCCATCGCCATGTGTATAGCGCCACGATTGACATAGCTTGCAACTAAGTAATCACGCCTCAGTGTGCCGTCACTAATTGCTCGATCACAGGGTTTAAGGTCATGCCGATTGGCATTGCCAACCGATATAGCCACTTGTGAGTTGCGGTAGCATTCGGCCGCAAAGGAATCCCCGCCGATAACCATTCCGGACTGGGCATAAACGATATTTAATGTCAGTGAAATAAGTAGTGTCACTATCAACGTAGCGATCAGCTTTTGAGTAAACCTGTAAGCACGGTGCTGTAACCTTATCTTCATAATCACCTCAAACCCGAATATATTTCATGCCTGTGACAGCACGTTTCTGATCTATCTGTTCAATCCTCAGTGTAAATCAATTGTAAGCATCCGCATAACTCCAGCTAAATCCACAATCCCTATTACTTTCAATATCTAAGCTAGACAAGTAAGACGGCCTTAAAAACTTAGCGTGGTAACACCTTATCGCACAATGTTTTTAGCAAGACAATAGAAACCATTCACCATTGAGTACTCTGTAACCCTGCAGCTGAGCTGCCAATCATCAGTAAGGCCCATTTGTAATAGCTTAGCCGACCTCGCGCAATGATTGCAGCGGCGGCACCGTGATAATGTTTTTACTTCGCAGCAAGCCCAAGGCAGTGACTAATATCACCCCTGAAGATAAGCCTAAGAACCATAAATTTGGGTGCCATTGAGTTGCCATATCAAACACATTTCGCTGCACAAAAAACAACACTATTTCAGCACCAGCGCTGGCAATCAATCCGGCGATTGCCCCCAGCGTGGCATATTCAATCGTTAATGCACCCAGAATTATTTTCTTCGAGCTCCCTAAAGTACGTAAAATTGCGTTCTCGCGTAAGCGTTCATCATAGGAAACACCTATTGCAGCAAACAATACTAATGCTCCGCAAATTAGTACCAAGAATAAGATAAGTTCAAGCCCCTGAGTAACTCGGTCAATCACATCACGAATTCTGGCGATCACATCACCTAACTCGAGCACTACTGTGGCCGGATACTGTTTGACCATTTTATTAACGAATGGCGCCTGCTTCGCGAGCGCTCCGCGACTAACTTCAATGGTGTTAGCAGCACGTACTGCTGTGACCCAATTTGGTGCATAGCGATCTAGCGCACCAGGGTAAAACACCACATAAAAGTTGGGGTTCATACTTTGCCAATCTACGCTGCGGATACTCGCCAATGTAGCACTGAAGTTGAGGCCGCCGATACTAAATTCAATTTGGTCGCCAATTTTGACGCCAATTTCTGTCGCAACTTGTTGTTCCAGTGAAAATTCCAAACCGGCGGGTGCCGTTACCCACCAATTACCATCGACAATCTCGTTGCTAACAGGCAAATCCACAGTTTGAGTAAAGTTTACTTCGCGACTGAGTCCATCGGACTGAGCCATACGTTCACGAGTAATAGACTCGCCGTTAATCGACACTAGACGGCCACGGACCATTGGAAACCATGCGGTCGTAGTAACATCTGAGTCGGCTAGCAATTGTTTAACCGCATCGACTTCTCGGTCGGCAACGTTATAAAGAAAGTGACTTGGAGTATCGTCAGGTAGCTGTGCTTGCCATTCGGCAATCAGGTTCGTCCGTAAGCCAGTGACCACCAACAAAAGCATTAAAGTAGTCGAGAAACCGACTAATTGAACTAAGGTTTGTCCGCGACGACGCCACAAATTGGCTAAGCCCAAGCGGACAAAACTTCCACGCCAACTGCCAAAGCTTTGTACCAATTTTAGAAACTGTAGGGCAACTAAGGCGCATACAGCGAACAATACAAATATCGCGGCTAAAAATAGCAGTGAGGTAACAATACTTTGGCTGTACCAATAGGTGAGCAGTAGCAGCGATACAATACCAATAGCCAGTCTGCGACCTTGACCCAACAATGAGTCTGGCAGGTCACGGCGTAAAACCCTCAATGGCGCAATCGTCGGTAGATGCCATAGCGCCGGTAAAGCAAAGCCAAGCACGCAGACGAAGCCGGTGACGGTTGCCACTATCCAAGGTCTTCTTCCGGGTAGTGGTAGTTCAACCTCGAACACGCCCTTAGCGACTTCCAGCAACATATAATGCGCCAACCAACCCAGCAACATGCCGATTAAGGTTGATACTGCGGCAATCACAAATAAACGCAGAAATTGGCTGCGTCGGATAGCATTAGTGGATTGCCCCCACGCTTTCATTAAGGCAACTTGGTCGGTAAGTCGGCTTGCGTATCGCTGACTTGCTAAGGCCATGGCTATGCCGGCCAACAGAACTCCGATAGTGCCGCTTAACAACAGAAATGCTCGCCCACGTTGCATCGCGTCGGCCAGTTGTTCTTCGGCATTTTCTGGCGTAACTAAGCTAAAGTGTTTGAGTTCGCTGCTGTTTTTTAGCGCGTCTTCACGCTGTTGATACCAAACTTTATACTGCTCGATAGAGCGGTCATCGCCGCTCATCAAAAAACGATAGCCGATACGACTGCCTGGGCGAACTAGCTGCGAAGCGGGTAAATCGTCAATACTAATCATTACCCGAGCACCCGCCGCAGCAAAGCCAGTACCGCGATCCGGCTCATTAACGATCAGGTTGGTGACCTTGAGGTTCAGATAACCGACCTCGATTACATCGCCAATTTTGATATTAAGTAGGCTGAATAGTCTGGCTTCAACCCAAGCTTCTCCGGACCCAGGTCCGTGCGAACGTTTGCTTACATTGCCCGCATCTAAATCATCACTAATTTCTATCTGGCCGCGCAAAGGATAGGCGTCGCTAACCGCTTTGACTGAAGCCAAATGATTATTCTCACCGGCAAATACCATCGATCGAAATAACGCCAAATCTGCGGTCTGTAAATTCAGCTCAGAGGCTTTAGCTCGATAGTCATCACTGATTTCAATGCCCCCTCTAACGGTTAAATCAGAGGCAAGAAAACTGGAAATTTGCTGGTTTAGGCCGCGCTCAACTCGATCGGCAAACAGGCTCACCGCGGTAACAACCATAACCGCTAACACCAGTGCCGATACAACTAGGTTAAGCTGACCACCTTTCCAATCGCGCCATAAAAGTTTTATATCAATTAAGTTCATGGCTAGCTTTCAACCCGGCTAAGCAAACGACCATCATCGATAGTAATAATAGATTGGCAACGCTCAGCCAATCTTTGCTCATGTGTGACCAATACCAAGGTTGTCTCGGTTTGCTGATTAAGATCGAACAGTAAATCGCTAATCTTTAAACCTGTCGCTTGGTCGAGGTTACCCGTCGGTTCATCGGCAAACAGGATCTTTGGCGAACATGCGAATGCTCTAGCTAATGCAACGCGTTGCTGCTCTCCACCTGATAGTTGCTTAGGGTAGTGACCTAGTCGCGCTGCTAAACCTACTTTATTAAGATATTCAATTGCGCGCTCACGCGCATCGCGTTGACCCGATAACTCCATCGGCAAAGAGACATTTTCAAGCGCGGTTAAGCTACCTAGTAATTGAAATGTTTGGAATACAAAACCAACCATTTTTGCCCTTATCGCGGCCCGACCCTCTTCGTCGGTAGCCGTGATCTCGTGATCACCCATCCATATTTGGCCATCGCTTGGTGTATCTAAACCCGCAAGTAGCCCTAAAAGAGTTGATTTTCCTGCGCCTGAGGGGCCGATAATCGCTACGCTTTCGCCTAAGCCAATATCTAAAGAAACATTATCTAAAATCGTGAGCTCTTGATCGGCAGTGCGCACGCGCTTGCTGACGCCTAATGCGCAAAGAATGGATTGTGTCATGCTGTGTGTTTCTGCCTTAATTTGTCTTAACTAGGTCGCCACAAGAACTGTGCTAGATTAGTTCTACGTAAGAATATTACCCAATTAGACCTTGTTGGTCTTAATTTAACTCCATGATACCGAATCGACTGAAAGACAAGTTCACCTTTGCTTTATTTTCATTACTATTATTAATAGCTCCGGCTAATGCACAGGCTAAGCATCTAGTCATCTTCGGTGATAGTTTAAGTGCCGCGTACGGTATGCAGTTAGAGCAGGGCTGGGCACACCTGCTAGCAGATTCCATTAAAGAAACCTACAAAGTCACTAATGCCAGCATTTCCGGGGAAACATCTGGCGGTGGTCTTGCTCGTTTGCCATTAACCTTAGCCGAATTGAAACCAGATGTTATCTTGATTGAACTCGGCGCAAATGACGGTTTGCAGGGCATGTCGATCAGCGCAATGCGAGAAAACCTGGAACAAATCATCGCGCTTGTAAAACAGCAAAATATCAAAATCGCGCTAGCTGGAATCTCATTGCCGGCATCTTATGGGCCACGTTATATCGATCAATTCCGTGCCACCTTTAAAGAGCTATCCGAGAAGCATGATCTGCCGTTTATCGATTTTTATCGTCAAGAATTTTTTCTACAACCTGATTTCATACAAGCGGATGGTCTTCACCCTACGGCAAAAACTCAACCTATTGTCAAAGATATAATTCTAGACTTTTTGATCGATAGCAAACTACTCGATTAAACGATTGCTATTTCACTTTGCGGCTTAAGCCCATCTAGCTCGTTTTGATGGCTGTGGGTAATCGCAGAAGCCGACATTGATTATGCTTTTGTATCCTTAGACTAGACAGTTCCGATAGCAATGGCGCTAAATCTGCTGAGTATCTGAAGCTAAGCCCTCAAGGCAAAGTGCCTTCGCTCAAGCATGACGATTTTGGACTAACTTAAAGCGTCACCTTGGCCGATATTTTAGTGGCAACGGCTTTCAACTGGGCTGACCGACTTGGCTTTTACGTGGGTGCGGATTATTTAGCCTATAGAGACAGTCTTTACGCTCGAAAAGCGGCTGTGGCTGCAACCGCTAGATTTAGTTAGCCTTGAGTTTTATCAGTGCTTTTTCAACGGCACTGATATAGGGGTTTACTTTAGGTCGGCTGCGACGTAAATGCTCTAAGCCTTGTGCGATACTCATACCTTGGTAATGGCATAGGTAGGTAAGCACGGTCGCCGGAGCGCGGCAAATTCCGGCATTACAATGAACGTAAACACGATGGCCTTCTGCTCGTAAATCATTTAAAGCTTGAACCGGCTCAGCCAATTTATTACCTAGATCAATTTCGTCAAAATCGACAATAGAGAAACGCTGAACTTCCATCTCACTTGCTTGGTATGCGCTCTGAAGCTTTTTCCAATCGATCCGGTGATACTTAAAATCAGCATCACTTTGCAACGATAAAACCGCAGTGACTTTAATCTGCTTTAAGCGCGCCACATCAACACTGCTTTGCGGCGCACTACCAATGAATATGTCAGTCTCTATTTGGTCAAAGTCAATCATTGCAACCAACCAATCAGTTCTAGCGGTGAAATTGTGCGCTCTTACCTTGCACAGTCTCAACCAAGGCTTGCATGTTATCCGGTTTAGCAAATGGCTGAATACCGTGGCCTAAATTAAAAATATGACCTTTGTCGCTCTGCTGATGTTGACCGTAACCTTCGAGTACTAACATAGCGTTTTCACGAACCTGTTGCTCGCCAGTGTTCATTACCACTGGATCCATATTGCCTTGCAAAACCACCCGATCGCCAACACGCGCTTTAGCATCGGCAATATCGACAGTCCAATCGAGCCCTAAACCATCACAGCCGGTGTCAGCCATCAGCTCCAGCCACGGGCCACCGCCTTTGGTAAACAATACGATGGGGATATCTTTGCTCATCGGGTCTGACTTCATGGCGCTAACAATTTGCTGCATGTAAGCCAATGAGAAGGTCTGATAATTAGCGGTCGACAACACTCCGCCCCAGGTATCAAAGATCATTAAACTTTGTACGCCGGCGGCAACTTGTGCTTTTAAATAGCTAATCACACTATCGGTAACTACTTGCAATAAGGTGTGAGCAGCCTGTGGGGATTCGAACATTAACCCCTTGATACGACGAAAATCCTTACTGCCACTGCCTTCAACCATATAGCTTGCTAGGGTCCAAGGGCTACCGGTAAAACCGATTAATGGAACACGACCATCTAATTCCTTACGAATTACACGCACCGCATCCATCACATAACCAAGATCATCTTCGGCATCGGGAACACTTAACTTGTTAATCTCAGCTTCGCTTCTAACTGGCTTATTGAACACTGGGCCAATGCCCTCTTCTAATACAAGCTCTAAGCCCATCGCATCTGGGATGGTTAAGATATCAGAAAACAAAATCGCAGCATCCAGACCAAAACGATCAATCGGCTGCATCGTAACTTCGCAGGCTAAGTCTGGAGTTTTACAAAGAGTAAGAAAATCTCCCGCTTGCTTTCGTACTTGACGATACTCCGGCAAATAGCGGCCAGCTTGGCGCATTACCCAAATAGGGGTCCGTTCAACTTTTTCGCCACGTAAGGCGCGAAGATATAAATCATTTTTCATTTCATTCATGCGCCGGATTATACAGGCTCAGATTACTTCTGCGTGAACAGTTATTGCCAAAAAAAACGATTAAAAGTGCTTGCTAGAAAGCTCGGCGCACCAATAAAAAGCCGCTGTTTTTATCAGCGTCCTTTCGATACCAAGAAAATCTATCCGTAACTAGTGTCGATTAACATAATTTAGAATACCTTCGGCTGCCTCACGGCCTTCAAACACCGCCGTCACAACTAGGTCAGACCCACGTACCATATCACCGCCAGCGAAAACCTTTGGATTTGTAGTTTGAAACTTTAAAGCCAAATCAGTCGACGCCTGTACACCACCCCAATCATTTATCTGAATGTTAAAGTCAGAGAACCAAGCCGCTGGGCTAGGTCGAAAGCCAAACGCAATAATCACATCGTCAGCCTCAATGATCTCTTCTGAGCCAGCAACAACTTCGGGCCGACGACGGCCACGCTCATCCGGCTCGCCTAATTGAGTGGAGGCTAACTTAACACCAGTAACTTTGCCATTCTCGCCAATGATTTCAATCGGCTGACGGTTCCATAGAAACTCAACCCCCTCTTCCTTCGCATTGGCTACTTCACCCTTTGAGCCAGGCATATTAGCCTCATCTCGACGGTAGGCACACATCACCTTGCTGCCGCCTTGTCGAACTGAGGTGCGCACGCAATCCATGGCTGTATCACCACCGCCTAACACCACCACCTTTTTATGCTTCATATCAACGAATTCTAAGGCGTCTTTCTCGAAACCCATTTCGCGATTGATATTAGACACCAAAAACGGTAACGCCTCATGCACACCCTCTAACTCTTCGCCGGCAAAACCACCCTTCATGTAGGTGTAGGTTCCCATGCCGAGAAAAACCGCATCATAGCCGTCGAGCAATTCCTGAAACTGGATATGGTTGCCGATTTCGGTATTTAATACGAACTCAACACCCATCTCTTCCATGATTGAGCGGCGTGTTTTCACCACCTCTTTCTCAAGTTTGAAAGGCGGTATCCCAAAGGTTATCAACCCTCCAATCTCTGGGTATTTGTCGAACACAACGGCCTTAACACCGTTTCTAACTAAGATATCGGCACAGCCTAAACCGGCTGGGCCGGCGCCAATAATAGCTACCTTTTTATCAGTCCAGACAACGTGGGATATATCGGGGCGCCAGCCTTGCTTTAGCGCTTCATCGGTAATGTACTTCTCGATCGAACCAATGGTTACAGCGCCAAATCCGTCGTTCAAAGTACAAGCACCCTCGCATAAACGGTCTTGCGGACAAATTCGACCACAAACCTCTGGCAAAGAATTTGTTTGATGCGACAACTCAGCAGCTTCGAACAAATTACCTTCTGCCACCAGCTTTAACCAATTTGGTATGTAATTCGAAACTGGACACTTCCATTCGCAATACGGGTTACCGCAGTCTAGACAGCGCTCGGCTTGAGACGCAGCTTGGTCGGCCTCGTACTGACCATAAATCTCTTTAAAAAGCTTATTACGTTCTAACGCCGGTAGCTTTTCAGGGTCTTGACGAGGCACATCTAAAAATTGAAAATCATTACTCATAGTTTTATCCTTTATGCTGCCGCTTTCAAAGAATCAATTAACGTTGCTAGATCACTAGCCTTTGGCTTGATCATCCAGAACTTAGGCACGTAATCGGCAAAGTCATCCAAGATCTCTTTACCACGAACACTTCCGGTTGCCGCCACATGTTTCTCGATCATGGTTTGCAAATACAGCGCATAAGACTCCATGGCTTCAGGCATTAAGCGATAAGTATCAATTAATTCATGATTATAGCGATCGATAAATGTTCTGTCTTCGTCGAGCACAAACGCCACGCCGCCAGTCATGCCTGCGCCGAAATTAACGCCAGTTTCACCAAGCACACATACCGCGCCACCAGTCATGTATTCGCAACCGTGGTCACCTAAACCTTCCACCACCGTGTAGGCACCTGAGTTACGCACGGCGAAGCGCTCGCCGGCTTTACCAGCGGCAAATAGCTCTCCGCCAGTTGCGCCGTAAAGACACGTATTGCCGATAATAGTGGATTCGTTAGCAACGAATTCAACGCCTTCGGCCGGATAGATGGCAATAGTTCCGCCAGACATCCCTTTGGCTACATAGTCGTTCGCGTCACCGGTAAGATTCATATTCAAACCTTTAGCGTTCCAAACGCCGAAACTCTGACCAGCCGTACCCGTTAGGTTTAGCGTAACAGGGTTATCCGACAAGCCTTCATGACCGTGAGCACGAGCGATTTCACCCGATAAACGTGCCCCTATTGAACGATGAATATTCTTAATTTGGTAATCAAAACTACCACCGCTCATCGATTTAATCGCAGGCAATATATCAACCACCATTTGTTCCGCCAACTCGCCCTTATCATAAGGGTCATTCTTTGGCTCAATACAAAACTGTGGTTTATCTGCGGCGACATTGCCGTCATGCAAAATCTCAGATAAATCTAAGTTCTGCTGCTTGTCAGTCTCACCTTTCAGTTGGATTAGTAAATCAGTACGGCCAATCAAATCTGTTAATTGAGTTACCCCTAACTTAGCCATCCACTCGCGTGTTTCCATAGCAATAAACATAAAGTAATTCATTGCTCGCTCGGCGGTGCCTACGTAATGTTTTTGACGCAGGATATTGTGTTGCGTTGCGACACCTGTCGCACAGTTGTTTAAGTGACAAATTCTTAAATACTTACAGCCCAGAGCAACCATTGGGCCAGTACCAAAACCAAAGCTTTCAGCACCCAAAATAGCCGCTTTAATTACATCAAGACCGGTCTTTAAACCGCCATCGGTTTGTAAGCGAACCTTGTCACGTAAATCATTGGCACGCAGAGTTTGATGGGCTTCTGTAAGACCAAGTTCCCAAGGGGAGCCGGCGTAACGAACCGACGTTAGTGGGCTTGCGCCCGTTCCGCCGTCATATCCAGATATTGTAATTAAATCAGCGTATGCTTTAGCGACACCTGCAGCAATTGTGCCAACACCTGCTTCAGCTACTAACTTGACCGAAACCAGTGCTTTTGGGTTGACCTGCTTTAAGTCAAAGATCAATTGTGCCAGATCTTCAATTGAATAGATATCATGATGCGGTGGTGGTGATATAAGGGCAACACCCGGACTCGAATATCGCAGCCGCGCGATCATGTCATTTACTTTGTGGCCTGGCAGTTGCCCCCCTTCACCAGGTTTTGCGCCTTGCGCGATTTTAATTTGTAACACTTCAGCGTTCACAAGATAATGCGGTGTGACACCAAATCGACCGGAGGCGACCTGCTTAATTTTGGACATTTTAGCGGTACCAAACCGTGCCGCATCTTCGCCACCCTCACCTGAGTTAGAGCGACCGCCTAAGGCATTCATTGCTTCGGCTAGGGACTCATGTGCTTCTGGCGATAATGCCCCCAACGACATACCGGCACTATCAAAGCGCAGAACTATTTTCTGCCACGGTTCAACCTCATCTAAAGCCACCGGCTCGATATCATCGCGGATACCCAATAAGTCCCTTAATACCATCGGCTTACGATGGTTTACAGTATCGGCATAGGCGCGATACAGCTCAAAATCACCGCTTTCAACCGCCGCATGCATGGTGCTTACTACATCGGGGTTATAGGCGTGATACTCGCCGCCGTGGATAAACTTAAATAGACCTCCCTGTTCTAGAGAAGTTTTCGGATCCCATGCAAAAGCCAACATAACTCGTTGATCATTCTCTAAATGAGAAAAGCCACAACCTTGAATTCGGCTTGTAGTGCCCGTAAAACAGACATCGACGACTTCATTGGCTAAACCAATCGCTTCGAATAGTTGTGAGCCACGATAGCTGTGGATAGTCGAAATACCCATCTTCGATATAATCTTATAAAGCCCCTTATTAATACCTTTTCGGTACTGACGAAGGAACACACTTATATCCCCTTTAATCTGACCTTTGTGAACCATCTCATTGATACTTTCATAGGCCAAATACGGGTGAATAGCGGTTGCGCCATAGCCAATCAATACCGCAAATTGATGTGAATCCCGGGTAGTGCCGGTATCAACGACAATATTGGCATTGCAACGTAGGCCAGATTTAGTTAAACGATGATGCACTGCACCGGTCGCTAGCAATGCTTGAACCGGCATACGCTCTTTAGAGATATTTCGGTCTGACAGAACAATGATTCGACCGGTTCCGTTAACGGCAGCCTCGGCCTCGTCGCAAATTTCTTCAATTCGAGTTTCAAGCGATGTGTCTTTATCAAACGTGATGTCAATCAAATGATGTGCAAAATCAGGGTCCTGATTGGCCAGTAGACGCTGATATTTGCTCGTAGATAACACTGGAGAGTCAACCACAATCGCTTTTGCCATCGCCTCAGTTGGCTCGAATAGACTGCTTTCGGTGCCGAAATAGGTCTCTAATGACATTACGATTTGCTCTCGTAATGGATCAATTGGAGGATTTGTTACCTGCGCAAATTGCTGTCGAAAATAATCACTCAGCATTCGGTGACGCATCGACAATACCGCCATAGGGGTATCATCGCCCATTGAACCGGTTGCCTCTTGGGCCGACTCTGCTAGCACACGAATAACATCGTTTCGCTCCTCATTACTCACCTGAAATAACTTCTGGTAAATTTTTAGCGACGCGGCGTTAAGTGTGACTGTTGTTTCTTGGTCGTTTAAACCCGACTTTAACCTAACAATATTATTCTTTAACCACTGTTTATATGGGTACTCACTTTTGATGTGCTGATGCACGTCACTCGGCATAATAATTTTGCCAGTATGCGTATCGACCGCCATCATCTGTCCAGGCTTTAAACGGCCTTTTTTAACAACGTCCGTTTGCTGATAGTCGTACACCCCAACTTCAGAGGCCAAGGTGATCATTCGATCCTTAGTGATCACGTATCTTGCTGGACGCAAGCCATTTCGGTCTAGCGCACAAGACGCGTAACGTCCATCTGTAAGTACAATCCCAGCGGGACCATCCCAAGGCTCGGCATGAATCGCTTGGAAGCGATAAAAAGCCTTTAAATCTGGATCGATATGCTCAGCATTTTGCCAAGCCGGAGGTACTAACGTTTGAGTGGCTTTAAAAATATCCATGCCACCCATTAAAAATACTTCCAACATGTTATCCAAACTCATCGAGTCTGAACCTTTGGTACTCACAAATGGGGCGGCTTCATGTAGATTCGGGAAATTCGAAGACGATAGCTTGGCGCCACGCGCAATCGCCCAATTACGGTTACCTTGAACCGTATTGATTTCTCCATTGTGAGCAAGATAGCGAAATGGCTGAGCCAGCCTCCATTGAGGAAGGGTATTGGTAGAAAAGCGCTGATGAAAGAGGCATAAAGAAGAAGCCATATCATCATCGTTTAAATCTTTGAAAAATAGTGGTAGATATTCTGGCATTACCAAGCCTTTGTACAATATAACTTTACACGACAAACTCGGTATGTAAAATTCATCGTCATCGCTTTCAGTAATTTTCAACTCAGTTTTACGTCTGGCTAAGAATAATCGGCGCTCAAAATCATGTTCACTGAGTAACGCTGGAGCATTAACAAAAAGCTGTTTAATAACCGGGATTGAAACCTTTGCTTGTTCTCCCAGTGCCGATTTATCAAGCGGCAAGTCGCGCCAGCCAGCAACGATTAAGCCTTGCTGATTCAATTCGGTAGTGAGTATTTCAATAGCGATGTTTTGCTTTGTCTCTTCACGATCTAGGAAAACCAAACCAGAGGCAAAACGTTTTACCAACTCAATGCCCGATTCGGTGGCCGCACGATGCATAAACTCTTTAGGCATGGCCATTAACAAACCACAACCGTCACCGGTTTTACCATCGGCTGCTACCGCGCCTCGATGAGTAAGTCGCGCCAGTGCGCTGATGGCCGTGCTTATAAGCCAATGGCTCGGCACGCCGTCCATCTGAGCAATTAAGCCGAAGCCGCAATTATCTTTTTCAAATTCGGGGCGGTACAAGCCGCCTTCGCTGTGATACATATTAGTCACGTCGTAGCCCTACAAAAAATACTAGCGACACACATACTGGAGAATGTGGATCTGCAGTGGAAGAAGCGAGAACGGTGTCTCTGCCTCCGATTTCAACGCTCGTTAACCTAGAGATCGAACCAAGCGCTATAAAGCCGATATTGCCTAACAACTCAACGATGTCCGTTGTAGAGAAGTTCGCTACAGACCGTAAATCATAATCGCTGCCTAAGCTATTCTACAAGCTTGCAGAATACGAGATGAAACAATTGTGATATACGGTGAGCTTGCTAACGGCAATCTCGTTGCATGAGCCTCAAAAAAGGGCGCATCGACTTACACTGTCGACAAGGTTTGGTCGCTGGGGTAACCGAAATAAATTCAGTTTGAGCGAAAAAGGACGCAAAGTATACTGTTAAGGCTGCTGAAAGTCACTCATTCAACGCCAGCTTAGTATGTTCGGGATAGATAAACGCTATTTCTACAGCCTATTTAGCCAACTTTAAGGCTCTTTAGTATCTGTTTATAAGTTTAGTATCAGCAACGATAATGAAAACCAAGGGACTTACTTGTCCAGCGCTTCCATAATTTCTTCAACAACTTTTGAAACGATTCTATCTCCAGACATTACCACTAAGTCTGCTTCCTGTTCATACAATTCGCCGCGCTCTTCCATTAGCTGACGTAACTTACTCTCGGCATCAACGTTTTCTAATAAGGGTCTGTTTTGATTTTTCTGGGTACGAGCCAGTTGTGTTTCGATAGATGTTTTCAAATACACTACAAATCCCTTACGCAGTAGAATTCGATTTTCTTCGCTAGTGATAGCGCCACCACCAGTCGCAAGCACAACGCCTGAACGATCACACAATTCGCTAAGCATTTTAGTTTCTCGCTTACGAAAACCATCTTCACCTTCAATGTCAAAAATAGTAGAAATTGAAACACCACATCGGTCTTCGATCATATGATCTGAATCAACAAAATCCATGCGAGTGCGTTTAGCCAATTGCTTTCCAACAGTGGTTTTTCCCGAGCCCATTGGGCCAATGAGGATCAAATTTTGCATTATTTCTTCTATTTATATCTTTATGAATTTAACTGCTCATTGCTCTCGATAAAACAAACTAAGAACAGGCGCAGCATCATACTCTTTATTAACTAAAAAGCTGAACAAAGTGTATATCCCACTCTATTTAGCTTGGCAGAAAATCAAGTAACCCGGTTTTTAACTGGAGCTTAAAATCATAAAAGCAGGGGCATGCCCCTGCTTTTACTTAATTAGCCCTTTTTAAGGTTGAATCTTAATATAGAGACGATTAACCCAAATTCAACTTTGGTGTAATGATTTTTGGCGTTAAAAAGATCAAAAGTTCAGTACGATCAGAACGCTTTGACTTTTGCTTGAACAAATTGCCTAGAAACGGAATATCACCAAGAAAAGGAACTTTGGTTTCACCTTCGCTTTCCTCTTGTTGATATATGCCTCCGATTACAACCGTTTCGCCATTGTCAGCTAATATTTGAGTTTGGATCTCTTTGGTTCCAACAACATTAACATCGGCGGATAAGGTAATGACGTTATCTTGCTTAATGTCGACATCCATTATCACTCTATCGTCTGGCGTTATCTGCGGTGTCACTGTGAGTCTGAGTTCAACTTGAATTTCTTCTACGCCACCACCACCTGTACCGCCACCTTCATCGCCACCACTCGCTCCGGCACCGTTGCCAGGCACAGTAATGTAGATAGATCGACCTTGACTAATAACCGCTTCTTTCTGGTTTGAGGTAATCAATCTAGGGCTAGCAACCACTCGCCCACGACCGTCGGCCTCTAATGCTGAAAGCTCAAGGCTAATCAAGTGCGCGAAGCCTCGGCCGGTTCTAAAGATATCAAACGCGTAGGATGCGGGGTTGGTACCGCCGATAGTATTTGCTCCTAGGTCCACAGCTAAGCCGCCATCTCGCGCAAATACAAGCGGGTCTTCCGGGTTCTGTATTCGATTATTTATTGAATCTTGGGTAACCGTATTACCATTTAAGGTGCCGCCGCTGACAACATCGCCAATATTGCTGCTATTGGAGCCAGGAAATCTGGCGTTGTTGGTTACACGTTGAAATCCCAATCGGGCTCCCAACTCACGACTAAAGTTATCATTTGCTTCAACAATTCGAGTTTCAATTAATACCTGTCGTACTGGTTTATCAAGCTTGGCGATAACATTTCGCAATTGCTTAATTTTCTCAGGCACGTCTTGCACCAGCAGACTATTTGTACGCTCATCTACCGTGACGCTGCCACGAGCGCTGAGCAAAGAATTCTTATCCGTTTCAGTCACGTTCAACGATGACCGTTCAGCCACCCCCTGGCCGGCACTTGACGTCACGTTGCCCTGCTTGACCACTTTAACCGACTTTACCACCGCTGCGATATCGGCCGCCTTAGCATAGTTGATTTGAATGATTTCCGTTGATAAGGGTGCATATTCTTCGACGACGGCTAAGGCTTTCAGCTCTTCTTCTTCAACTCTCTGTATTTCCGAGCTGGGAGCTACCCACACAACATTACCGGTCTGCCGCTTGGCAAGACCCTTGGTTCGCAGGATCACGTCTAGCGCTTGATCCCACGGCACGTCTTTTAAGTTGATTGTAATCTCACCTTGAACTGAATCACTGGTGACGAAATTGATACCGGTAAAGTCTGCGATGACGGCCAATGCAGAGCGAACATCGATTTTTTGGAAGTTAATAGATAACCGCTCCCCATTGAAGCCTAAATCTAAGTCTTCTTGAGCACGTAGGTCTTCCTCTGTCTCAATAATAGGATCAACTACTAACGTAAATCGCTTACCTGCCTGAAACGAAAGATGCTGATATTTGCCCGTTGGCACGATAACCAAACGAACATTATTGGCATTTTGGAACGAATCAATGGTCTGCACTGGCGTAGCAAAATCAGTAACATCTAGACGCTGCTCAAGTGCGGCTGGAACATTTACATCAAACAAATCAATTACTATTTCACCATCGCGCTCGCGAGTGTCTATAGTTGCATCGTCACTGTTTAAGTCGATAATCAACTTACCACCACCCGCTTCTGAACGACGAAAATCGATATTTGTCACACTTGTAGATGCTACGATATCGGGTTTAGTAGCAAACGGTTTTGGTGCGGTTACCTGGCTTTCGTCAGACAGCTTATTATAAACCGTCAGCGAATAGCCTTTGTCTATCGGCAACAACGTATATCTAGCTGTACCCAGCAGGTTAATAATCAAGCGCGTTCTGTCAGGAGTTTGAACCGCAACGACACTTTCTACCTTGCCCATACCGATCACTGTTTTTGGATCAGGTAGCAAGCTTTTCATGCCGAAGAAATCAATTGCGATGCGTGCCGGCCGATCAGTGCTAAAAGTCCCTGGTTCTGCCAATTGAGCGTCCGCCAGAAAATTGATCTGCACATCTCCACCACTGAAAGTGCTAAAAATTACATCGGTCAAATTAGCACTCTGGGCGTGAGCAGCGTTAATACTAGCGACTGCCAGCATTAGCACTGAAGCACACAAAGTCTTGAAGCGCCTGGGTAATTTAATTGCTCTCATAGTTTTGCTTCCTGAATCATTATTGTTCATCTATTGTTATTTCCACGTCTCTAGTCACCCATCGGCCTGCAGGGTCGGCGACGGTTTCGACTAGTACAACACGCTGCTCTTCTGGGAATATCTGAATTATTTTCCCGTCATTTTGGCCTAGATAATTGCCGATTGACGCCAAATGAGCGGTCCCTAGAGTAGTTTTAACAATTACCCATGGAACCCCTTTTTGAGAGATCGTTCCGACCATATTCAATCCGTCTAATGGATATTCCTCTAACGGCTCTTTGACTCGATTAGCATCAGGTCGTTTACCTGAAGTAGTTGCCTGACCATCACTATTAGATACAATATTGTCAAAATTAAAAGGTTCGTTCTTGTCGGTTGACGCGTACTCAAACCCTTTATACGGCAGGATCTCTGGCAACGGGTCAATCTCTGGCTTTTTATCCTTATAAGCATCAGCGACAAAATTACGTAGATCGGTCATATTGCTATCGACACAACCTTGCAGCATCAAAGCCGCCAATAACAACGATATTCGCTTACGTGAATTATTCAGTAACATACGAATCATCCAAATAATGGTAAGTCTTGGTGGTTGCTCTAAAGCGTAAATTTTCTGAATTAGGCGACATTCGCTGTACTGAAAAATCGGATACATTAATAATTCTAGGCAGTGCCGCAACGTCACTGACGAAACCTGCTATTTGGTGATAAGTGCCGTTAGCAATAATATTGACGTTTTTTTCAGCATAAAAATCTTTATCAGTATTGACGCCAGGTTTAATTTGCTCAAACTGCAGTCCCCGAGACAAACCAACTTGTGTCATATCGATTAGTAGGTCGGGGATTTCACTCTCGTTTGGGAGTTGCTTCAACAGAACGCCAAAGGTTTCTTCAGCCTCTACCATTTGCTGTTTATAAGCATCAAGGTTTATCGCTAAAGCCTTTTTTTCTAAATAACTGTCTTTCAAACCAGGTTCTTTCTTTTGCTCAGCCTCAAGAATCACTCTCTGATCTTGAATAATGAAATGGAAACCAGCACCAACGATGACGATGCACAAAATGCCCGACATAAATATCTTGACGCGACGAGTCCATGAGCCGATGTCATTAACATCTAAACCATTTAGTTCATCTATAAGGCTCATAGGGTGCCTCTTTTTAGTAATCGTCTCATAATCTAAGCTTTCTCTTAAACTTGGTTCGTTATAATTTTATCTATCAGCCGATATAGCGCTAACGAACCGTATCGCTAGCATTGGCATCTTCAGTCTCACCTTTACGCTGCGCCTTAACGAGAACATCGAATTGGCTTACTGATGCTCCGTTCTGATCAATGACATTGACCACCATAAGGGTTGGATTGGCAAACCAATCTGACGCATCTAGACTGCGCATTAGC
Organism: Gammaproteobacteria bacterium; assembly: GCA_034110505.1. Lineage (GTDB taxonomy): Bacteria > Pseudomonadota > Gammaproteobacteria > Arenicellales > Arenicellaceae > Arenicella. The sequence goes on along the minus strand of JAWUZB010000031.1, from coordinate 50,950 downwards.
GCTGAGACGCGTCCATTGGACTGAGCTTTGCCGGTAATACCGAAACTGTTTTGCGATTTAGTAATGGTGTCGTAATAAACGCCATTTGGAAGCTTACTGACTAAATCGTCGAAAACATGCACAATTTGAGCACGGTTTTTTTGTAAGTTTTGAATAACGTCCATTCTCGATAACAATGCATCGCGCTTTTCTTTCAAGTCTTCAATTTCACGAATAACTACAGATAACGATTCTATTTCAGATTGCACAAAAGCATTTCTAGAAATTTGGTGATCAATACGCGAATCCATGAATACTTTGCCGGCTAAAACCAACAAGCATGCGGCACCCCACATCACGGCGCAAATGACCAAGGTCATCTTGTTGCGCTCGCTACGTTGCGCCTCACGCCAAGGCAGAAGATTAATATTTGCCATTAGCTGAGACCTCTTAAAGAAAGCCCATATGCGACTGAAAGCGCGGGGGCTGATGGCGCGATCATTTCTCGACTAGACTGGACGTTGACGCCTGAGATTGGGTTTAAAACCGACACCTTGGCGCGCAGCTTAACCTCTAAATCACCCGCTAGGCCGACTAGGGCACAACATGCGCCAGATAAAACAACGCTATCAATGTTTGAATAAGAACTCGATGAGTAGAAGAACTGCAACGCTCGGCTCACTTCTTGACGTAACATTTCGACAAAAGGCTCTTGGACGGCGGCGAGAAAATCACCCGGAGGTTGTGAGGAAGCGAGTATTTCTGCTGCTTCATCAGCGGAAACACCGTATTCCTTACGAATAAGCTTTATCAGTTGAGACGATCCGAAGTTTTGATGTCTCGAATACAGTACACGGTTATCGTCCAGCACCACCAAATGACTACTCGAGGAACCAATATCAAATACCGCGACTGGCTGTTCGGACTGAGCACCTAGAGAGTTTTGCGATCGATAAACACGCTCAAGTGCATAAGTATCGATGTCGACGTATTCAAGTTGTAACGATGAACTTTCAACTAAATCGATATAATCATCGACAATGCTTCGGCGACAGGCCACCAGCAGCACGTCATTCTCATCCTCACGGCCCGACGTCTTACCGATAATTTCAAAATCGAGATTAACTTCGTCAATTGGGTAGGGAATGAAATGCAATGCCTCAATACTGATCTGCTCTTCTAATTCGAGCTCACTGATATCAGACGGCATACCAAGCACTTTAGTGATGGCGTGACTAGCCGAGACCGCTACCGCGGCTGACTCACCTTTGGCACCAGACTTAACCATCGCTTGATTGAGCGCGTCGGACACTAACTCAGAATTGGCAATTGCATTTTCAGAGAAAGCTCCGGCTGGTAATGGGACAACAGCCCAAGCTACCACTCGAGGGCTCGCTTTCGTTCCAGCAAGCTCGACTAATTTTATCGAATGTGTACCGATATCAATGCCGATGACTGCCTTAGATTTTTTGGTAAACAGTTTCAAGAAACCTCCATAAAAACCGCTATTTATATCATTATTATAATTACTTACCTTAAAGTTTAACCAACCCAGAGCAATAATGCCACGTTTCTATTTAGGAAATCTAACATTTCATATATTATCGTTTTTGGCTAACTAATCAGAATCTAGCATTTTGAAAAAATCGCAACTGTTGTTATCGCTCACCGCATTGTTCAGCGGCGCGTTTATGCTCGGATTCATAATCGCCGGGTTTTTAATCGTACAATTTAGTCGAGAGCTACCTAATGCACAAAGCATAAAGAGCATCGAGCTCAAGGTGCCGCTTCGGGTTTATTCGGCCGACAACCTTTTGATCTCCGAGTTTGGCAATGAACGCCGCAAACCTATTTCGTATCAAGACACCCCGCAAAAGCTAATAGACTCAGTGCTTGCAAGCGAAGACGACGGTTTTTTTGAGCACAGCGGCGTCGACTTTAAAGGCCTGTTCAGGGCCGCGCTTTCAAATTTTCGATCGAGTAGCTCAGGACAAGGCGCGAGCACCATCACCATGCAGGTTGCACGCAACTTCTTTTTAAGTCGTGACAAAACATATGAGCGTAAGTTAAAAGAAGTATTACTCTCATTTAGGCTCGAACAAATACTCTCAAAAGAAGAGATTTTATCGCTCTATTTGAATAAAATATTTTTAGGCCACCGAGCTTATGGATTTGGTGCCGCCGCCGAGGTTTACTACGACAGAGAGCTGGATCAGTTAAGTACAGCACAAATAGCCATGCTTGCCGGCCTACCTAAGGCCCCGTCGTCGTACAATCCGTTACGTAACCCTGAACGTGCCTTAATACGCAGAAACTATGTGCTAGGCCGATTATACGAGCTCAGAAAGATAAGCCAAGAAGACTATCAAGAAGCTCTGGCGGAACCGATAACGGCTAAGCGACATGGCCGACAAGCCGACTTAGTAGCGCCGCATATAGCCGAAATGGTTCGCGCTCAGCTGACCGAGCAGTATGGTGAAGACGCCTACTGGCAAGGCTTAAATGTATACACAACGATCTTATCGAAGCAGCAGGTTGCTGCTGAAGCATCTTTACGAAAGGGCCTGCAAGCCTATGACAGGCGTCATGGATTCCGCGGAATTGTGGGCAAAATAAAATTAGAACCGATTACCCAACAAGGCGATTCTGTAGCGTCGAACGGTGACCAAAATGCAGCCCTCGATAGCGCTTTTGAGGCTGCTTTACTGTCGTATCCGAGCAGTCACGAGCAAGTTCCTGCGATTGTATTAGAGGTGGCGGATGATAATTCTCAAGTCTGGACTCGCGACTTTGGTACGGTAAATGTAGACCTGGCAAGCTCGATGTGGGCAAAGCGACATAAAACTGCGAACCTGCTTGGAGATCGCCCGAAGAAAATGTCAGACCTAATGGCTGCTGGCGATGTAATCTACATTCAACCACAAGAAGTTGATGCTGAAAACGGCGTCGATCAAACGATTACGGGGGCAACCCTAGCTCTCAGCTGGAAGCTTTCACAGATACCCAATGTGAGTGGCGCGCTTATCTCAATTGAACCTCAATCCGGCAAAGTTCTGTCGCTAGTTGGAGGCTACGATTTTTTCCTAAACAAGTATAACCGCGCAACCCAATCGATACGCCAACCGGGTTCAAACATCAAACCTTTTATCTATTCCGCATCACTTGATCAAGGCTTCACTCCGGCTAGCTTGATCAACGGCAGCTCGATTGTCATTAGAGATCCGGCCCATGGCACGCTGTGGCGTCCAGAAAATTACAGTGGTACGTTTTTCGGGCCTACCCGAATGCGAGAGGCGCTTAGCAAATCGATGAACCTAGTATCAATTCGAATACTCAGGGCGATCGGAATACCATACGCGCGACAGTACCTAGAACGGTTTGGTCTTGACATGAACCGCTTTTCGGCCTCGCTTACCATGGCGCTGGGCTCGGGTGGGGTAAAACCAATGGAAATGCTCGGTGCCTATAGTGTGCTTGCTAACGGCGGCTATAAAGTAGAGCCCTATTTTATAGAGCGAATAAGTGATCGCGCCGGTAATACCATTTTTGTAGCCGCAACACCGACACCATGCGACCAGTGCTATGCGCAGTATCTGCCTAAGCCTGAGGCGATCGACCAGAACATTGATGCAAGCCTTGACCCAAGTCCTGACGCAGATATTGATACGTCTTCAACAGCAACTGATGGCGTCGATGACGAGACCATAGTAAGCGATCAAGACGCATCAGAAGAGCCTCAGCAAGAGCCCATTGACTTAGGCCTGCCCCGAAGTTACGAAGCCCCGCGGGTTATGTCTCATGCGAATAATTTTCTTACCGTCAGTATGATGAAAGATGTTGTGAGACGCGGTACCGCACGAAAAGCATTGGTATTGAACCGACAAGATCTGGCGGGAAAAACGGGTACGACCAATGACTATATAGACGCTTGGTTTACCGGCTTTAACTCGAAAGTCGCCACCACCGTTTGGGTCGGTTTCGATAACCCCGCGACGATGGGGCGCGGTGAAGCCGGCAGCTTAACCGCCCTACCTATCTGGGTTGATTACATGCGAGTGGCGCTTGATGGCGTGCCTGAAGACTCGATCGAACTGCCAGAATATATCGAGCCTAGCTTCATTGATCGCGATAGTGGGGTTCGCACAGACGAGCTTGACGTTAACGCAATCCAAGAATACTTCATAATCGAAGAGCTTACTCCAGAGTTCATGCTATTGCAGAACCTTTATGCCGGTTCAGAGACTGAATTAGAGGACGTTAACGATATAAATAGCGATATCACAGAAGGCCTTGAAGACGATTTCGAAGCGCTCTTGGAGGATGATATCGAGCAAGTACCCAGCGAGCTAAAACAGCAAGATAGGATCATTGAGGAGCAAGAAGATACCGAGGGTCTGTTTTAACTAACCAAAAGAAGGTAAAAATAACTAGTAACCTCGGGCATAAAAAAGACGCCAAGATAGGCGCCTTTATTATGCTTTTTTAACGACAAGACCGACTTATCTCTGATTCGAACCAGAGGCTAAATACGAATAAAGCCCGCTAAGGTATCGTCTTTTTCACGACCTTCTTTTTGGAGACCTTTTTCTTACTGACTTTTTTCTTGGCTTTTTTCTTGGCAACTTTCTTTTTAGCTTTTTTCTTTACCGTCTTAGTGCCAGTAACGACCCATTTACCACCTTCATAAAACGCCTTCCAGCCAGTCGCTTTACCCTCTTCTTCAGACTGCACGTATATTTCTTTAGTCTTACGACTATAGCGAATAATTGTTGGCAAACCATCTTCGTCTGCGACGGGCGCTTTGAATAAGAATTCGTATTTGCTGTCAATTTCATCTTTGTGTGGCAAAATTTCAGCCACTAAAGGCGCACGAGTTTCTCGATTCTTAGGAAAACCGCTTGCCGCTAAAAACATGCCTGAGGCACCATCGCGCAGCACATAATGGTCGTCAACCTTGAGGCAACGAAGTTCAGGCATTTGCACTGGATCCATCTTCGGAGGCGCAGCCTCGCCATTACGTAAAAGCTTGCGAGTATTCTTGCATTCTTCGTTAGTGCAACCAAAGTATTTACCAAAACGGCCGTTCTTTAACTGCATCTCACTCTCGCACTTATCGCACTCAAGCACTGGACCTTCATAGCCCTTAATCTTGTAAGACCCCATCTCAACTTCGAAACCAGAGCAATCGGGGTTACTGCCACAGATATGCAGCTTACGAGTCTCGTCTAAAAGATAACTGTCCATTGCGGTGCTGCAAATACTGCAGTGATGCTTACTGATTAGCAACTTGGCTTCTGCCTCGTCGTCTTCATCTACATTAACAGCCTCATCACCGGGCACTAAGTTCATGGTCGATTTACATCGTTCCTTGGGCGGCAATGAATAACCCGAACAGCCAAGGAACACGCCTGTGCTACCCGTGCGGATCTGCATCGGGAGTCCGCAGGTGCTACACCCTATGTCGGTTTCGGTCGGACTATTAGACCGCATTCCGCCGTCATCATCATTTTGCGCCTTAAGCAAGGTGGCAGAAAAATCGGCGTAGAAGCTATCTAATAGATCGCGCCATTGCAACCGCCCTTTGGCAACATCGTCTAAGCGGTCTTCCATGGTAGCGGTAAAGTTATAATCCATCAGCTCTGAAAAGCTTTCGACCAAACGTTCGGTAACAATATCGCCCATTTTTTGTGCATAAAAACGACGCTTTTCAACTTGCACATAACCTCGATCTTGAATCGTCGAGATAATCGCCGCGTAGGTCGAAGGTCGGCCAATACCACGTTTCTCTAACTCTTTAACCAAACTAGCTTCAGTGTAACGAGCTGGCGGTTTGGTGAAATGTTGAGTCGGAATAAGCGTCTCTAAATTCAGTACTTCACCAACGGTCATAGCCGGCAAAACCCCGTCATCGTCTTTTTTGGCCTGCACAGGCTGGACTCGTTGATAACCGTCAAACACGATTACACGGCCTCGAGTACGCAACTCATAGTCACCTGCATGAATCGCCACACTGGTGCTTAGAAACTTAGCTGGCACCATCTGACAGGCGACAAATTGACGCCAAATCAGTGTATATAAGCGTTCAGCATCGCGATCAACGTTGGCAACTTGAGTTGGCTTAACTTTCACATCCGATGGGCGAATCGCTTCATGCGCTTCTTGAGCGCCGTCTTTACTTGAATATGATTGGGGTGACGCGGGTAGATATTTTTTACCGTATTCAGCTTCGACAAAGTCACGGCATTCAGCCACAGCGCCTTTACTAAGATTAGTCGAATCTGTACGCATATAAGTGATGTAGCCAGCTTCGTATAGCCGCTGAGCCAGCATCATGGTTTTCTTAACACCAAACCCTAAACGCGTGCTCGCGGCTTGCTGCAGGGTCGACGTTATATAGGGCGCCGTTGGCTTAGTTGAGGTCGGCCGCTCATTAATTTCAGCAATTTTATACTCAGCTGAATCAAGATACAGAACAGCAACATCGGTCTCTTGCTTGGTAACAGGCTTAAAATTCTCGCCCTTAAATTTGCGAACTTCAAAGTTCATAAGGTCTTTTGCCTTACTTTTTAAGTCAGCAAATAAATCCCAGTATTCTTCGGGATTAAATGCGCGGATGTCATGCTCGCGTTCAACCACTAGCCTCAACGAAACCGACTGAACTCGACCAGCGGATAAGCCGCGGGCAATTTTGGCCCACAATAAAGGCGACACCATGTAGCCAACAACACGATCCAAGAATCGTCGCGCTTGCTGAGCCTGTACTCGGGCCATATCAACTGGGCCTGGGTTTTCAAACGCCGCGTGAATTGCTGTTTCGGTAATTTCGTTAAATACAACTCGACGATAACGTGATGGATCGCCACCAATGGCTTCTTGAAGATGCCACGCGATCGCTTCACCTTCTCTGTCCATATCCGTTGCGAGATAAATAATGTCGGCGTCCTTGGCTAGCTTTACCAGCTCATCAACGACCTTTTCTTTACCTGGCAGAATTTCGTAACGTGCTTCCCAGTTTTTCTCAGGGTTAATACCCATTCGATTGATTAGCTGGATCTTACTTTTCTTCTGTCGATGAATTATTTTTTGTGCAGGAGAGAGCTTACGTGTAATCGCCGATTGACGCGCTCGCTCCTTCGAATCGATAGGCTTTTTATCGCCGCCACTGGTTGGCAAGTCTCGAATATGACCGACACTGGATTTCACAATGTAATTGTCGCCGAGATATTTATTGATCGTTTTGGCCTTTGCTGGCGACTCGACTATGACTAAAGACTTGCCCATTTTTAATTGCTTAACTCGATTGCTTAGTTATGGTGTATTAAAGGCTGAAAGCGGGTTGCTAACAGACAAGTTTGACATGATAAGTGTGTAGAGTATCCACAATAAGCCGCAGACAAACAAGGTTTAGTGTATTGCGGGTAACAAATCCTCACTTACAACGACCTCGGCCCACTCGGCGATTTCGGCAAAACCAGGCTGATTACTTAACACCATTAATACCACCCACTTTATATGATCAAAGGTAACCTCGGCGGATTCTAATGCCATTACACGGTCAATAATGGTCTCTCGAGAAAGTTGATCGATTAAGCCTGCGTTGTGTAATCGGATTAATAATGACTGTCCCTCGGATTTCAAGCGAGCCGCTTCTGATGCTGTATAAAAACGAATTGAGCTCGCCGCCTGAGGCTGCCATGTAACTTTACTGATGTCACGCTCACAAACGTCTAGTAAATCTTCAAGCCAAACAAAGGCTTTACTAACCTCTCCATCAGGAAAACCAGCACTAACTAACTCTTTAGCCAATTGCTCTTGGCCTGGCTCAAATGAGTCTCCGTCAATAATGTAATTTTCAAAGAGATAAATGAGTACTTCGAGCATATCTTCTTTCATTTTTGCCTCTGTCAGACTGGCCAATTTACGGCTGAGTCAAGATAAATTCACATAGCCGCCATCATTAGCAATTGCCACAGCGCCTATAAGCTCCAGCTCAAGCAGCATGGATGAAACTTCGGCAGAGGTCAATTGGCTGCCCAATATTATCTCATCTACCGAAGTTGATTCGACTGAAATATATTGCAACAGAGGGCTTGCAGTGACTAACACTTCTAGATGCTTTACAGGTCTTTTAGAATTAGCATCTTGTAGGAATCTAGAAAGTGGCTCTGATAGACAGCAGAGCACATCATCGCTGCAGGTTACCAAGGCAGCACCCTGCTTTATCAGTTCATGAGAGCCCTGATACTGTGAACTTAGAGCTGATCCAGGCACTACCATAACATCTCTATTTTGCTCCATTGCTAAACGCGCAGTAATCAATGTGCCGCTGCGCTCAGCCGCTTCAACAATAACTACTCCATGGGACAGGCCGCTGACGATACGATTGCGCTGCGGGAAGGTATGCCGAGCGGGTGGAGTGCCTAATGGATACTCGGATATCAGCAGTCCGGCTGTAGACAGATGTTGAAACAAGGCCTTATGTCGCGATGGATAAACAGTATCCAGCCCATTGCCCAAAACAGCAATACTAGAGCCGCCTGACTGCAATGCCGCTTGATGCGCGATGCCATCAATACCGAGCGCCATACCGCTAGTTACTACCACGCCCACGCTAGCCAAACCGCGACTAATAGAGCGTGTCATTCTATCGCCAATAGGTGTCGGTTTACGTGACCCCACTATCGCCACCTGAGGCTCATTTAGCAGAGTGATATCGCCAATTGCAAATAGCGCCAGCGGCGGATCGATTAACCTCCGTAAAAGGCTTGGGTAACGCGGGTCGGTGATGGGAATTAGATAATGTGAAGGTTGATCTAGCCAGCCAAGATCGGCATCAATCATAGACTTATCTAGGGTTGATGATGCGCTGTGCTGGCGACCCGAAAAAACTAGCCGAGCTTGCTCAGGGGTAGCTGACACGACTAACTCAGGGCATTTAAAGTGCGCTATTAATTGGTGTTTTTGTGCGCTGCTCCAGCGTCGATCTCGAATCAAGCGACACCATCCGGCATTGGCCGATTGGTCGATCTTTAGCTGGCATTCATTAGCGTCGGGTAGACGAGGCTTAAAAAAGCAATCCTGTTGCATACTAATGACCCTCCTTGGCCATAAAACGACACTAATTCTTTTAGCGTCACTCTAAAAACGGCGTGAAGTGCTAAGCACTTCAGGCCAAATTACTACTCTGCGTTTGGGCTGACTAACACGTCACCTGCCGTGACTTGACGATTCGAATCAGTGATTATCGCATAGCTAACTTTTTCAAAGGTTCTAAACACCAAGGCAAGACCAATATTTTCTTCCGGAATGAAATATTTCTCACCCGTATACGGATCTTTCTTAGGTATTTTTTGACTTCGAACTCTTAATACATCTCCCGCTTGAAGGTTCTCACGCTCGCCTAGATTAATCGCCACAATCGATAAAGGACCAAGTTCAGCGGATTTGTTTGGGGTATCCAAAATAACACCGCGAAGCTTAACATTCTGAGGCGCCCTTGGAGTAAAAAATGGCAGAGCCTCTTCTACGAGGATCGGTCGTAAGCGATCTCGGACATTGATGTCTTCATAGCTGGTGGTAATGGTCAATCTTGTTGGATCACCTTCTTTAAGTAAATTAGCATCGCCTAAATGGGTAGCTTCCCAACCAAGGCTTTCACCACTGAATGGGTCAACGAAGTGACGACCGGGCTTAAACACGCGAAACTTCTGAATTGACTGATCTTCGATACCGCGCGCGTAAAATTGATCATACTTACCCATTGTTAAACGACTGTTAAAGCCATCTACTACATAAGGAGCCGTCTGCATTTCATTCGCGTCAGTCACTAAAGGCGAATTGATATATGGCCCAATTGCCGCCGGATCAACCAATGGAATGGCATCTGTATATCGTGTCGCTCTTGGCGATGGTGACAGCTTAACCGCCTCACGACGAAGAGCCTTGAGCACTGGTCGGCCGTTAACAAAAGTTAAAACCAATACATCGCCCGGATAAATTAGATCAGGATTCTCTACTTGAGGGTTACCCTGCCAAACTTCTGGCCAGCGCCATGGGTCGCGCAAAAATCTTGCCGAAATACCCCAAAGAGTATCGCCTTTTACGACGGTGTAACGATCAGGGTATGAATCTGCCAGCAAAGAATCTGTTGCGGCATGACTCGTTGCCCCAACACTAATAGTTAACGCAAGTGCAAAAAAGACTTGGATCGACCGGCGAGTTGCTTGCTTAATGACTTGGTAAAACCTGCCACTGCGGGCGACAGAAGTTACTTTAGGGCTTAGTATCTTAATGTTTGTTTTATTTATTATCATTAGTATTTGCCTAGCGGTATAGGCTTAGCTGGTTAGGCTGCATTTGTTTACTTAAAATTCAACCTTAATTATAGCGATGCTGACAATCACCGCATTAACTATAAATTAGGCTAAAACAAGCTTCACGCTTTTGGTTTTCATGGCATGTAGGCTGGGATTCCAGCATAATACCTATAATCGAATGGTTGCACTTGTTGTATGCCGTTTATTTAAACTCTTTTTAATTACTTAATTAAATTTCTTATTAAATTTCCTATTAACTATTTCACTTAATTTTATTCTAATTAACTCTCGCTAATAAAAAATTACTAAATATAGAACTTACAGATTAGTTCTCAAGCACGCGTTTAAGCAAGCCTGAAACGCAAATAATACAGCTTATTTAGTATGTTACGCGAACATTACAGAATACAGTTTACGTTATTTTTACCCGGAACTGTAAGCAAAGTTAAGTATTAGTGATACAACCCTTGGTATTGTGAGCCCTCGAATGGCTATTTTAGAAATCTTAGTTTACCCCGATCAACGCCTTAGAACCGTGGCGAAACCGGTTGGCGTTGTTGACGATTCAATTCGTCAGTTAGTCAAAGATATGACCGAAACGATGTATGACGCAAACGGTATCGGCCTTGCAGCAACTCAGGTCGATGTCCACAAACAAGTCATTGTTATGGACTTGTCAGACCAACGCGATGAACCAAGGGTACTAATTAACCCAACGGTCATCGAGCAAGATGGCGAGCAAGTTTACGACGAAGGTTGTCTCTCGGTTCCCGAGTACTATGCCCCTGTAAAGAGAGCCGAGAGCATTAAAATCACAGCATTAGATGAACAAGGTGAAATTTACCAGCTTGAGGCGGAAGGCCTATTAGCGGTGTGCATTCAACATGAAATGGACCATCTAGCCGGCAAGGTATTCGTCGATTACTTGTCGCGTTTAAAACAAGATCGTGTCAAAAAAAAGCTTGTCAAGCGTGCCCGTGAAAATGACTAACCTTGATCATATGTCCAGCATAAACTGCGCTGCAAGAGTCTACCCGCCTTCATGAAAATTATTTTTGCTGGCACCCCTGTCTTTGCTGTGGCCGCTCTCAAAGCGTTGTCAAACGAACATCAGATTACCGCGGTTTTTACACAGCCAGACAGAAAGTCTGGTCGCGGCAAAAAACTCACCGCGCCACCGGTAAAGCAAGTTGCGTTGGAAATGGGCGTTCCAGTATTTCAACCGACAAGCTTAAAAGATCAAGTCGAACTAATGCAGAGCTTTAACGCTGACGTTATGGTGGTTGTCGCCTACGGCATGCTGCTACCGCAAACAATATTAGATATCCCCACGCTTGGATGCCTCAATATTCATGCCTCGTTATTACCGCGCTGGCGCGGCGCAGCACCAATTCAACGAGCCATCGAAGCTGGCGACAGCGAAACGGGCGTGAGTATCATGCGCATGGAAATAGGCCTTGATACCGGACCTGTTTTTAATACTTTAACGGTTGATATTAGTCAGTCAGATACCAGTCAAAGCCTGCATGATAGCTTAGCTCTTTTAGGGGCAAGAGGTATTTGTGAAACGCTCTCAGCACTTGAGATTGACCCAGCAATGCAGCCGACTCCTCAAGATCACACTCAATCGAACTATGCAAAGAAAATCAACAAAGCTGAGTCCGAGCTTGACTGGAATAAGCCCGCGCGCTATCTACAACAGCAACTACGAGCCTTTATTCCTTGGCCGGTTAGTCAGACTCAACACAATCAAACTAGACTTAGAATATGGCAAGCCAGCGCCATAGCCCAGCAGCCAACAGCAGCACCAGGAACCATCGTTGCCAGCAGCGACTTAGGTGTTGATGTTGCTTGCGCCGACGGTATTTTACGCTTAGAGCGCCTGCAGCGCGATGGCAGCAAGCCTATGGGCTACGGCGAATTTCGTAATGGCTACAATGGCTTGATAGTCGGCGACCGCTTGGGATGGGTAGATGATAATGACTCTTGAAAAATGGGATGAAAACAATGGCTAAGCACCTCAACTCACGCGCAGCGGCGGCTAAGTTAAGCTGGCAGATCATCGACAAGGGTCAATCTCTCGATATAACCCTCTCAAATTTTTTTGAAAGCACGCAGTATTCACCTCAAGATCGGGGCTTCATTCAAGAACTGGTCTACGGGGTATGCCGCTGGTATGGCGAGCTCGATACCGTTGCAGCAACACTGCTTCGTTCGCCAATACGCAATAAGGATCGAGTAATTCATTTTGTATTGCTGGTTGGCTTATATCAGTTACGTCATCTCGATACAGCCGAACATGCTGGAGTCGATGAGACTGTCTCAGCCTGTAAGCAACTTGACAAGCAATGGGCTAAAAATGTAATTAACGGCTGTCTGCGAAACTACTTACGAGCGCCAAATGAGGTCGCCGAAGATGCCAATCATTTAAGCCATCCAGAATGGATCTCACAGGCAATCCAAAAAGCATGGCCAGACCATATAAAGCGTATTCTTACCGCCAATAACCAACGCCCGCCAATGTGCATAAGGGTTAATCGTCGGCAATATAAGCGGGATGACTATCTTGCGCTGCTTGCCGACGCCGGTATTGATGCAAAAGCTGACCCAAACACCCCCGACGGCATTACTTTAGACTCCCCTTGTGCAGTCACTTTACTGCCAGGCTTTGAGCAAGGTTCATGTTCGGTTCAAGATACGGCTGCGCAAATTAGTGCCGACTTACTTGACGTGAAAATTGGCATGTCAGTATTAGATGCCTGTGCCGCACCCGGAGGCAAAACGGCACACATACTTGAACGCTGCGATAATAAAATTGATATGCACGCACTGGATATCTCCGAAGGTCGCTGCCAACAGCTTGATTCAACCCTCGGTCGTCTAGAGTTAAAAGCCGACATATTCACCGCCGACGCAACTGCAGACCCTAGTTGGCCAATGCCGAATGGTGGGTATGATCGAATTTTAATAGACGCTCCTTGCAGTGGTTTGGGGGTAATTCGCCGACACCCAGACATAAAACATCATCGCCGGCCCAGCGACATAGACGCACTTGAAAAAATTCAAACCGCTCTGTTAGACAAACTTTGGTCACATCTAAAACCTGGCGGCATCATGCTGTACATGACATGCTCGGTTTTGCCGCGAGAAAATGAAGTACAAATCAAGAAGTTTGTAGCACGAACAAACGATGTTATGCTGATTAAAACGCCCCACCCTTGTGCACTTACTCTAAAGCATGGAGCACAAACCTTACCGGGCGTGCATGGTATGGATGGTTTTTACTACTGTCTATTGCAGAAACAGTAAACCACCGATATCAACCTGCGCACGAAAAACTCAAAATTATGCTGACGGCCTTTCGACAGACTAATGCAATCAACAAGAAGCTGATAGTCTTGTTGATGCTCAGTACAGCATTTTCACTAAGCGTTGAAACCGCTAGAGCACAAAGCATTCGCTACGACAGCAACGGTTTAAAAATTGAGTTATCCGACGATGTACAAGCCGCGATCGACAGTGGGGTTTCGTTAACCTTTGAAAACGAGTATGCGGTAGCCAAACATTTCATCTTTTTTGATTGGCATACTGAAATCGCCCGCCACGAATTTGTGGTCACACGTCATACCTTATCGAATCGCTATTTAGTCCATGAAAGCAATAAAGTGGAGCCGCGCATCTTCAGCTCAACGCGCGAAACCATGACCTATATTAGCCAAACGGCACTTAGCTATTTTTACAAATACATTTCTAAGCACCAAGGGCAAAAGTCTCACTCATCACCCGAGTACACGATGAGGTTGCGCTTGAGCAAAACCAAACTCCCAGGCCCGATGCGCTTAACTGCATTTATAGCCAACGACTGGGACCTAGACTCTGGCTGGACGTCATGGCAATCAGATCAATAATAAAAAAAATATCCTCGCCACTACCGGTAATCTCGGTTTGCACTGGATTGCTGTTTACCTTGAGCTATCTTATCGTTAAATCGCTGAGCGATGACGCTTCGGGGGAATTACAATTTTGGATCACAATTATTGGCGGTCTTGGCATTGCCACACTTATATTCTTCCTGATCAGTAATGGTTATACGTTACTTAGCCAATATCGGCGAAATGAAATTGGGTCAATACTAACCGCCAAAATGGTTGTCATATTCTTCTTTCTTACGGTGATTCCATTTTCACTAATTTATTTTTTCTCTATTCAGTTTCTCAACAAAGGTGTTGATAGTTGGTTTGATGTTCGAATCGAGCAAACTGTTAAAGACTCATTATTGCTCAGCCAATCAGCGCTAGAGGGCATTAAGGAAGAAGTAATCCGCGATGTTGAAGAGATCGCTGTCAACATTCGCCAAAATCAAAATAAGCCCGCCAATGAGCTACTAAGTATAATTCGCGAGCTGCGTGAGCTTAACGGCTTTACTGAGCTATCACTGTATACCGATGACGGCCGAGTGCTGGCATTTTCAAGCAGCGATCAAACCAATATTTTACCAAACACACCCGGCGATGAAGTCTTCTCAGAACTAAGACTGAATCAAACTTATACCCTGCTAGAGCCGATCTCGCCGACCATACAACAATTTCGTGTTGTAGCGCCAATTGCCGGCAACCAACTGGGGCGTGAGTTTTATGGTGTCCAAGCGATAAAACTTTTACCGTTAAGATATGCCACCTTGGCTAGCAGCGTCGAAACAGCCAGTAATCAATACGCACAAATGGTGTTTGCTCGCGGACCCTTGAAATTCAGCTTAATCGTAACGTTAAGCTTAATTTCGCTAGCTAGTTTGCTATTTTCAATCCTAACTGCGGTGTACTTATCTCGCAGATTAGTTGCGCCAATTTCGAATTTGGCTTCGGGCACTCGTAAAATCGCCGAAGGCAACTACGGTTCTCATCTGCCGGTTACAAGCTCTGATGAACTTGGTATTTTAACCAAATCGTTTAACAACATGAGCAGCAAAATTAGTGAGGCTCAGCAAGTAGCATTGGCAAGTCAAACTGAAACTGAGCAACAAAAAGGCTACCTTGAAGCGGTTCTTACTAACCTTTCATCAGGTGTATTTACCTTTGACCAAGATGCGCGATTACAAATTTGTAACAGCGCCGCAAGCGAAATATTGGGCCTAGAGCAAGAATCACTTTTAGGCAAAAGCGCTGATCAATTGTGTCAACCAGACCATCATGCTAAACAGTTTTTTGAGCTAATTAACACGGGTATAAAGTCGAAACAAAATAACTGGCAAGACGAACTCACACTGCTGGGCACACACGGCCGGCAAATGCTGATAATTCGCGGTACGGTGTTAAGCTTGAGTAACGACTTGCTCAAGGCAAACGCGCAAGCCGTGAAAGCAATTGAGAACTACGTAATAGTGTTCGATGACGTTACCAATCTGATTCAAGCACAACGAGATGCAGCTTGGGGCGAAGTGGCGCGCAGACTTGCTCACGAAATCAAAAATCCATTAACTCCGATTCAGCTCTCCGCCGAACGCATCAAACTCAAACTGTATGATCATGTCGACGGTGATCTGCAGGAAACCCTAGATCGCAGCACCCGCACTATCGTCCAGCAAGTAGAGTCAATGAAAGAAATGGTCAACGCTTTTTCAAGTTATGCGCAGCCGGTAAGGGCTAAATTGGCACCACTTGATGTCAATCAATTGGTCCGCGACGTGGTCGAGTTGCATACCTCACATCTTTATCAGATTGAGATAAAACTGGAACTTGATGACAAGCTGCCAGAAATTAAAGCCAACGCATCAGCATTGCGTCAGGTTCTCAATAATTTGCTTATTAACGCGAGTCATGCGCTTGAAAAAACTGACCAAGCAATGATTACTATTACTACGCAAATGGCCGCAAAAGTTACCGGTGAATACATTGACGTATTGGTCGAGGATAACGGCTCTGGCATTCCGGAAGATATTCGTGAATCATTATTCGATCCGTATGTTAGTTCAAAGGCAAAAGGCTCGGGCTTAGGCTTGGCAATTGTAAAACGTATCGTCGAAGAACACAGTGGTTCAGTTTGGGCGCGTAAGGGCAGTCATGGTGGTACCGTAATGCACTTAAGGCTGCCAATAAACGCAATGAAAACCTACCGTGGCAATCGCCGCCAAAATAGTTTACATTCGAGCGACTCAAACGACATCGACCCAGCCCAAAAGGTCAGTTGATAGATGGCTTGCCAGATCAATAAGCTAGTCGTTCTTGGTAATTAACAACTTCGCCGATTCGATAAATGTCTAAATTCAAGCAACAACCCTCTTCTTAACTGAGTGAATAGTTCGATGAATAGTTCGATGAATACAGATCGTCAACACATATTAGTGGTCGACGACGAGCCGGATATTCGCAATATCCTACAAGACATACTACAAGACGAAGGATACAGCGTCAGCGTTGCTGAAAACGCTGACCAAGCACGAATCCGATTCAGAGAAGACCAACCGAACCTAGTTTTACTCGATATATGGATGCCCAAAGAAGATGGTATCTCGGTACTTAAAGACTGGGTTGAAAATCAAGTATTGGGGGACACTCCAGTAGTCATGATCTCAGGTCACGGCACGGTCGAAAATGCGGTTGAAGCGGTAAAACTAGGCGCTTACGATTTTCTTGAAAAACCTTTATCAACCGGTAAACTATTACTCAGCGTCGAGCGAGGTTTAGAAAACGCCTTGTTACGCGAAGAGAATAAGCAGCTTAAATCGCGTTTACAATACAAATCCCCGATGATCTCCAATAGTGATTCGAGCCGTGAATTGTTGCGACACATTCAATTGCTAGGGCCGACCGATAGCTGGGTTTTCATCACTGGTGAGTCAGGTACCGGCAAGCATTTGGTGGCACAAAAGGTGCACGAGAACAGCCCCCGTTCGAGCGCCGCGTTTGTCGAACTTAATTTAGCCGCGATGCCTAGCGACGGCGTTGCGCAAGCATTGTTTGGCAGCCAAGTCGAAGGCAAAGTAGTACTTGGACGATTTGAACAAGCCAAAGGCGGCACGCTATTTATTAATGAAGTGCTTGGTCTAAACTTAGAAACGCAGAATATGCTCTTGAGCGCTTTGCAAGAACGTCAATTTTTACGTCTCGGCGGCAATGAATATATCGAGCTAGATGTACGAGTGATCGTTACTACCAGCGGTAACCCGCAAAAAGCAGTGAATGAAGGCAACTTCAGCGAAGATCTATACTACCGTTTAAACGTGATCCCGATCCAAGTGCCTGCGCTGCGCCAGCGTAGAAAAGATTTGCCTGAACTAATTGAATTATTCATCGACGATGTCGCGAGTAAAAATCAATTAGAAATTCCAACCATCACAAGCGATGCGATGAGCGCTCTAATTGAATACAAGTGGCCTGGCAATGTACGCCAGTTACAAAATATAATTCAACGACTATTAGTCCTCAACAATGGAGATGAGATCAGCATAGACAGTGTCAAATCTGCATTCGGCGGCGATCTTGATATGCGCCAAAAGTCGGCTCAGTTGCCGGACTATTTTGACGGTGATATGCGTAAAGCGAAAGAAGAATTCGAACGAGCCTATCTGACCCATCACCTTGCCACGGTCGACGGCAATGTCAGCCAGCTGGCTAAAAAGGTCGGGCTAGAACGAACCCATTTATACCGAAAGCTCAAGAGTTTAGATATCAATGCTCGAGACGCAAAATAATTTTTTAGTCAGTGTTAAAATAAACTCATAATGAAAATTCTTATCTTAGGTGCCAGCCAAGTCGGCGTATCGATTGCTGAGGTGCTCGTTGGTGAAGAAAACGATGTTACCGTTGTCGATGTAGACAGCGCTATGTTGCAGCAGCTACAAAATCGTCTAGACATTCGTACCGTCACCGGCAGTGCGGCTCACCCGTCGGTGTTAAGAGCCGCAGGTGCGGAAGATGCTTCTCTGATTTTAGCCGTTACCAACAACGATGAAGTAAACTTAGTCGCTTGCCAAATCGCAGAGACATTTTTCGCCACGCCAACGAAAATAGCACGCTTACGCTCGAAGGAGTATTTAAACAATCCGGAGTTATTTACCAAGGAATCAGGCTTTCATGTCGACGTAGTTATCTCGCCTGAAAAAATCGTTCGTGACCATATTACTAGCCTAATCGAATTTCCCGGTGCCTTGCAGGTTCTCGATTTTGCCGACGGCTTAGTTCAACTAGTCGGTGTTAAAGCCGTAGCTGGCGGAGCCTTAATTGACTGCCCACTTGAAGAACTTAAAGATCATATGCCAGGGGTCGAAACGCGTGTCGCAGCTATTTACCGTGATGGCGAGGTTATTACACCTAAGTCAGAAACCGTTATTCTAGAAAATGATGAGGTGTTCTTTGTCGCGGCCCGAGAGCACATCGGCAAAGTCATGAGAGCAATGCGTGGTGTAAGTGATAAAACCAAACGCATTTTTATCGCCGGCGGTGGCAATATTGGCTTAGATTTAGCGCGCGAGTTAGAACGCAAAGGCTACAGCGTGAAGTTGATTGAAATGAAAGCCTCCCGAGCGAAGAAGATCGCCGAGTCAATCGGCAATACCATTGTATTTAACGGTGATGCCGCTGATGCTAGCCTTCTGTTACAAGAAAACATTGAAGCCGCAGATGTGTTTTGTGCGGTTACCGAAAAAGATGAAATAAATATTTTATCCGCCAATTTGGCCAAGCAATTAGGTGCCAAGCGAGTGATGGCGTTGGTCAACAAACCAGCCTATGTAGAACATCTACAACACCGAGATATCGACGTAATTATCTCACCTCGGACCGCCACTATTGGTAGTGTGCTGGCGCATATTCGTCGTGGTGATGTGGTTGCGGTTCATTCACTAAGGCGCGGCCGTGCCGAGGCGATTGAAGCGATTGCGCATGGCGACGCCAGCTCATCCAAAGTAATTGGCAAAGGCGTTCGCGAAATACCTTTCCCAAAAGGCACCGGTGTTGGCGCAATAGTGCGAGATAAAAAAGTTATTATTCCAAACATAAATACCATCATTGAACCCGAAGATCACGTTATTGTTTTTATGGATAATAAGTCGTGTATCGCCGATGTTGAGGCCTTATTTCAGGTCGCCGTAACATTCATCTAGCGCTAAGAAAACCATCAAATGAGCAAAAGATGCAGTATCAAACCGTTCTAAAAATTCTAGGGGTACTGCTGATTATCTTCAGCGTTACACACCTTACACCGTTACTCGTATCGTTGATTTACAACGATGGAAACAGTTTTCCATTCATGGTCTCATTTTCGGTAACGCTGCTGACTGGCCTAATGATGTGGGCACCAGTTCGGCGAAGTAAGCGTGATTTACGATACCGAGATGGATTCTTAGTTGTGGTTCTCTTTTGGACCGTACTAGCGACCTTCGGAGCACTGCCATTTTTATTTTCAAGCCTCCATTCTCTGTCGATAACCGATGCTTTTTTTGAGTCTATGTCGGGTCTCACCACCACTGGCGGCACCATACTAACCAGCCTCGACACATTACCTCAGTCTACCCTTTATTACCGCCAACAATTGCAGTGGCTGGGAGGAATGGGTATCGTCGTTTTGGCGGTAGCGATCATGCCTATGCTCGGCATTGGCGGCATGCAGTTATATCGGGCCGAAACGCCTGGGCCGATGAAGGACAGTAAGCTTACACCGAGAATAACCGAGAGCGCAAAAGCACTTTGGTACATCTATTTTGGCATCACGATAATGTGCATGCTGGCGTATTGGGCTGCGGGTATGAGTCTGTTCGATGCAATTTGCCATGCCTTCTCGACAGTGGCAATTGGCGGATTCTCACCCCATGATGAAAGTCTCGGTTTTTTTGACAGCGCGGCCATCGAAACAGTGGCGATGGTTTTTATGCTGATAGCTTCAGCTAATTTTTCGTTACATTTTATAGCCTGGCGTAATAAATCGATCTTGCCCTACCTTCGGGATAGCGAATACCGCTTCTTCTTATCGATTTTGGCACTTACTTCGATCGTAGTAATCGCCGCATTGATTTCTCAAAACATATACAGCAGTAGCACTCAAGCGGCACGCCAAGGCTTATTCCACTTAATTTCGATAGTCACGACTACCGGCTTTACATCTAGTGGCTTTGCTTGGTGGCCTGGCGCGTTACCAGTACTGTTAATCTTATTAAGTTTCATGGGCGGCTGTGCCGGCTCAACCGCTGGCGGCATGAAAGTAATGCGCATCCAATTAATGTACAAACAGGGTCGCAATGAAATAGTGCGACTAGTACATCCAAACGCGGTGTTGTCTATAAAGTCGGGCAAGCAAGTCATTAGCGACAAGGTTATTAGTGCTGTGACGGCCTTCTTCTCGATGTATATCCTTTCCTTTGCGCTTACCGGGTTTGCTCTGAGCGCGGCTGGTTTAGACTGGATAACCGCATTCTCGGCCGCGGCCGCATGCTTAAACAACCTCGGACCAGGCCTGGCTGGAGTAGCCGATAACTACGCCAATATAAATGACACCGCCAAATGGATTTTATCATTTGCAATGTTGCTAGGCCGACTTGAACTATTTACCCTTTTAGTACTTTTCACCAGCACATTCTGGCGAGATTAACCACGCATCAAAAAAATTGAACTTAATTTAGAACGGCTTCAGCGGGTTTCTAGGAGATAGATTGGTACAAAAAAAGGCCGCAAGCACGGCCTTTTTCTAATAATGCATCAGTTTACTTGTAGACTGAGGGCTTATCAACTTAACAGAGCAATAAAAATCTATTGATAAAATTTAACATTTTTTTCAACGTCCTCAAGAGGGCGCGTTTTGAATCGTTTATGCACCCAAAAATATTGCTCAGGGTTAGGCCTAATTAAATTCGCAACTTCTTGGTTCATTCTTGTGGTGTCTTGACCTTCGTCACCCGTCGGGAAATTCTCAAGCGGAGGGCTCAAAAAAATCTCGTAGCCCTGCCCCCAAGGCTTTATTCGAGTTCTACAAGGAACGACCAAAGCATCAGTCATTGCTGCAAACTTTCCGAGCACAGAGTAGGTTGACGCCAGCTCATGAAAGAACGGCACGAAAAGTCCTTTGCGCCCTGCATCTTGGTCTGGCAAATAGTAAAAGGGCTGGCCTGTACGGATTGCTCGAATCAAATTTCGCATAGGAGCTTTGCGCTCTACAAGCTCTCCTCCGTAGCGTAAACGACCTCGTTTAACCACCTCGTCGACCAAACCGTTTTTAGCATACTGGTACATGGTCAGCGTTGGTCGCTCTTGTGCCAGCGTATAACCTGCCACGTCAAGCGCAGCAAAATGTGGCGCTAAAATTATGATATTACGACCTGACGCCAAAGCCTGATCGTAATCTTCTCGTCCATAAACCGTGACCATTCGATTGAACCTCTTTTCAGAAATCCACCAATTCATCGGCACTGTGAATAGCGATTGGCCCGCCATCTGATAATGTTGCCGGTTGATTTTTCGCCATTCATGCGCTGGCAGTTCAGGAAAACAAACCGAGATATTTCGTAATGCTATTCGCCGCCTAGATGCTCCAAGAATATAAAAGAGCAAGCCCACTGATTGGCCTAACACCGCAATCACCGGTAGCGGAAGAAAACTGATTACACGAAAAAAACCCAAAGCAAACCAAGTAGGCCAATATTTGGGGCTTAGAAAAGATGATAGAGGACTTTTTTGCACAGAAAATTAACGCGATCAGTGTTTATATTTAGCCGTGAATAATACCATATTGGCGGTAAGTTCTCGCCAACAGAGCAGGTCTATAAACCAACATCATCAACCAATAGCGCGGCGATCACGCCTAGCTTGCTATAATTAAGTGTATTATAACTATGAATAGACGAACATTACTCTCAGCTTCAGCAACAAGCCTTATTGTCGGCGTTACCGGCATTAGTTGGTTGAAAGCACAAGAGAGCGATCCTAAAAAAGAAACGCAAACGCAAAACGCTATGACAGACGCCCCAATTTTGAAAAAAAGTACCAGTTTAGAAGCCAACCCGAGTGCTATCGAAGCGTTCCAATTGAGCAAAGACGAATGGCGTGAGCGCCTAAGCGAAGAAGCATTCTATGTGCTGCGCTCAGAAGGTACAGAGCGTGCTTTTACCAGTGAGCTTAACGACGAGAAGCGCGATGGCCAATATGCTTGCGCTGGTTGTGGTTTAGCCTTGTTTACAGCAGCTCAGAAATTTGACAGCGGTACTGGCTGGCCGAGCTTCTTCGACAAAATTGAAGGGCGCATCACTACTAAACGCGACTTCAAACTGATTCTACCCCGTACTGAGTATCATTGTTCACGCTGCGGCGGGCATCAAGGTCATGTATTTAAAGACGGCCCAGCACCGACCAATCTACGCTACTGTAATAATGGCGTAGCGCTAAAGTTCATTGCGGCCTAAGCAGTAACCAAAACTTAGCCTGTTACACTAAATTCTGAGCTTGTAAGTACGTTTGCAAGCTTGGTAATTGGGCTGATGCATCTAGTAAGTCTTGCCACTCATCGACATCATTCAATGTTGACAAAGAGGTAAGTCTTAGCGCGGCTTGATCGGCACTAGCGAGTGTTGTTTCGAGAACTGTATTTTGGCCCCACGGTTTATCGACAAATAAGCCATCGGCCGCGCTGCAGAGACCGAGAAGATAATAGCCACCATCTTCCGAGGGCCCTATAACAGACTCTCCATTTTGCAGTAATGCAAACGCTCGCTGCAAAGTAACACCTTTGGTGTGCGGAGCATCACAGCCCATTACCGCGGCCGGATAACCAAAGCGGGACAATGCATGACGCATCTTTTCACCCAAGTCACCCTCGCATTGCTGAGTTATTTTTATCCGATAACGTTGTAGCATGTCGGTAAAAAACGGGTGATCCAAGTCTAGCCAAGCCGATAAATAAACTTGGCCAGGCCAAAACTTGCAAGCTCGCTGTATCGAGGCTTCCATCAGCAGTTTAGCAATTTCGGCAGCTTGCTCAGCGGAGCAATCAGACATTAAACGTGTTTTTACCTTGCCGGCAATAGGCGCTTTGGCAAACAATAGTAGCGGCATATCAGCGAACATCACGATAACCTTGCTTCAGCTTTAATGGTGATACACCGAAAAAATATGCTAATCGATACCACCACATTTTAACGATAGTTGAAGCAACTCCATTTTGTTCCCAACGCCGAGCGCTGGTAACAACTCTTGCTCTGGAACTAAAAGGACGGTGCATATATCGCAGGCGCTTACATAAGGCTACATCCTCCATTATCGGAAAATCAGGGAAGCCACCGATAGCATGAAATGCATCTCGGTCTATAAAAATAGCTTGGTCGCCAGTCGCAACGCCACTGATTCGCGAACGTAAATTTATAAAAAAAGCGACCATTTTCATGATTCTCAAGGAACTCGAGAATTGCACATCGAAGCGTCCCCAAACGTCAGCTCTAGCAAGCTCCAATTTATAATTTCTTGGCAGCCTTGTATCCGCATGCAAGAAAAGCAACATAGTTTGAGTGGCCTGCTGAGCTCCAGCGTTCATTTGCCGAGCACGCCCAGCCGGGCTCTGTATCACCGTATAACCTGCCGCCTCGACTAGCTCTCGAGTTCTGTCAACACTACCACCGTCGACAATAATAATTTGCTCGGCATCTAAGCCTGCAAGTTGCTGAATCAAGCTGGGCACCACGGCTTGCTCATTCAGCAATGGCACAATAATTGTAACGCCTTGGTTCACGCTTATATCATTCAATCGCTAGCTTGATCGTTTTGCACCGATCCGCAGGCGCAGCGCGTTCAACTTAATAAAGCCTTCAGCATCTGCTTGATTGTAGGCGCCTTGATCATCTTCAAAGGTAGCAATGCGCTCATCAAACAAAGAGTCCTTGTCAGATTTTCTACCGGCAATATAGACCATACCTTTATAGAGCTTAACGCGAACCGTGCCATTTACGTGCTTCTGCGACTCGTCGATCATGGTCTGCAACATTTCACGCTCAGGGCTCCACCAGTAACCGTTATAAATTAACTCTGCATATTTAGGCATCAACTCATCTTTCAAGTGAGCCACTTCACGGTCTAAGGTTAACGATTCCATCGCTCGATGTGCGCGCAACATGATAGTACCCGCTGGGGTTTCGTAGCAACCACGTGATTTCATGCCAACATACCGATTTTCAACGATATCATCACGTCCAATACCGTGCTCTCCGCCAACTTTATTCAACCGAGCCATCACCGTAGCAGGGCTCATAGCCTCGCCATCAATTGCAACGATATCGCCTTGAATAAATTCTAATTCAACATATTGAGCTTTATCAGGCGCTTGTTCAGGAGAAACCGTCCAACGCCACATATCGTCTTCAGCCTCGGCCCACGGATCTTCTAAAATGCCACCCTCGTAGGAGATGTGCAGCAAATTGGCATCCATTGAATACAAGGACTTGCCATCGGCTTTCTTTTCGACAACGATTTGATTAGCGTCAGCATATGCCAGTAACTTGTCTCGCGAATTCAAATCCCATTCGCGCCATGGCGCGATAATTTGAATGTCTGGACGCAGTGCGTAGGCACCCAACTCAAAACGAACCTGATCATTACCTTTGCCGGTAGCACCATGCGAAATTGCATCAGCGCCAGTCTCATTAGCAATTTCAATTAGCCGCTTAGCAATCAATGGACGCGCAATCGATGTGCCTAGCCGATATTCGCCTTCATAGATTGCATTAGCTCGCATCATTGGGTAGACATAATCGCCTGCGAACTCTTCGCGCAGATCGTCTATATAGATACTTTTGACGCCCATCGCTTCGGCTTTAGCGCGTGCGGGCTCTACTTCCTCACCTTGGCCGATGTCGGCGGTGAAAGTAACTACCTCGCAGTCATACTCTTCTTGCAACCACCGAACAATGATTGAGGTATCTAAGCCGCCTGAATAGGCAAGTACAACTTTCTTGATATCTTTTTTTGAATTAGCCATAACTGGGTCAAAATTTAGGGATTTTTAGTGCGCTTAGTGTCTTGTTTTCGTCCACAAAGGTCAAGCCAGCCTGTGCTTAAATATGCATGTCTGACTAGTAATGACGGGAGATAGAGGATAAAACTTGAGTGTCAAAGAGGCGAAAAAGGTGTATAAACGAGTCATCAGATCAAAAAAATCTGTTGGCTACTCTAAAAACAACTAAAATTAAAAGGTAACTGTGATGGAAGAAATCAACTTTATAGCTCGATGGGCGCATTTAATGTTCGGCATCACCTGGATAGGCATGCTGTATTATTTCAATTTTGTGCAAGGCGGCTATTTCAAGAGTGCCACGCCTGAAGGCCTAGCCGACGCTAAAGCTAAGCTTGCACCGAGCGCATTATGGTGGTTTCGTTGGGGCGCCATGTTTACCTTTCTTACTGGCCTTTATTTAATTTCTTACTTAGGCACTACCTTCAAGTACAACGACTACATTATGCTTGGCGCGTTAATGGGAACCTTCATGTTCTTGAATGTATGGTTAGTGATATGGCCTGCGCAAAAAATTGCTTTAGGCATGAAAGAAGGTGACGGACCAGCGGCCGGCGCTAAAGCACTTTTGGCTTCTCGCACTAACGTATTATTTTCGGGCCCAATGTCATATTTCATGTTGGCGTCTGCGCACAAGAAACACCTCGCTGACGGCATTGATAATGGTTTTCTGATTGCCATCGCTGTTGTCATAATTCTGCAGTTGAATGCATTATTTGGCAAACAAGGCCCGATGGCCTCAGTTGTTGGGGTTATTCACTGCAGCCTTGCGTTAACAGCGGCACTGGCGGCCATTTTATATTTCCTATAAAACGCATAAAATAAGGCTATTCAGGTTTGTCTTCATTCGATAAAACCGAGTAGACTTAATAGTAGATCAAAAGCGCCCCGCTTGATAAGTTGGGGCGTTTTTTATTTCTAAATTGGACCAAACTTGAGCTACCATAGTCAATACTTCCCTTAGCCTATAGAGACTTCAGCTTAGCTGCGGCCACTAACAATTAAAAAGACACTGTAGTCATGTTACAAAAGCTTCTGAAAAGGTTTCGCAAAGAACCCAAAGCACAATACTCCGAACCCGCAATTATGAATTCTTATGCTCGCCTGCCGATTAGTTTTGTGCGCGGCGAAGGAGCACGACTATGGGACACCACCGGTCGTGAGTACTTGGATGCGCTTGGCGGTATCGCGGTTACGTTTTTAGGCCATTGTCACCCTAAAATCAGCCAAGCAATATCGCTGCAGGCTAACAAAATATTACACACTAGCAATTTATTCCATATTCAAGAACAAGCTGATCTTGGTGTAAAATTCTGCACCATATCGGGTATGGACAAAGTCTTTTTTGGCAATTCAGGGGCCGAAGCAAATGAAGCTGCGATAAAGATCGCTCGCCTGCATGCGCGCGCTAAAGGGATAAAGCAACCGCTGATAATAACCGCCGAACAATCATTTCATGGGCGCACCATGGCGGCCTTATCGGCGACAGGCAATGCGGCAATTCAAAAAGGCTTCGCTCCACTGTTAAGCGGCTTTGTTCATGTGCCTTATAATGATGTCGCTGCGATGCGCGAATATGCTGATAATAGCGATGTAGTGGCTATCATGATCGAGCCAATTCAAGGCGAAGGCGGGATTATTGTCCCCGATAAAGGATACTTAAAAGCCTTACGAATACTCTGTGATGAGCAAGGCTGGCTGTTGATTATAGATGAGATTCAAACGGGAATGGGCCGTACTGGGCAATGGTTTGCATTTCAGCATGAAGGCATACAACCCGATGTAATTACCAGTGCTAAGGCGCTTGGCAACGGCATACCGATCGGAGCATGTGCGGCCAAAGGTGCGGCCGCCGATCTGATTAGCCCTGGCACGCACGGCACGACTTTTGGTGGCAACCCGTTCGCCAGCAAAATCGGCGCAACCGTAATAGATATTATTAATGATGAACAGCTAGTCGCAAAGGCCGGCGAAATAGGTGCCTCTTTAAAAAAACAATTACAACAGACCCTCTGCAGCTTCGACCAAGTGGTTGATATTCGTGGTAAAGGGCTAATGTTGGGTATCGAATTAGACAAAGTTTATGCCGACCTTGCAATTAAATTTTTAGCCGCGGGTCTAGTCATTAATATTACCGGTGGTGGAAAAGTCATACGCCTACTTCCGGCAGTAATTTTGAATGAAAGTCAGGTGAAAAAAATTGTCGAAACTATTCATGATGTTGTATCGACACTTTAAAGAGACTAAATGATGACTAAATCAGTTCAACACTTTCTTACCCTTGATGACTTAGATCCGAGCACTCTACAGGATCTAATTGATCGGGCCATCGAATTAAAGGCAATGACTAAACAAGGCGCTCTATACGAGCCGCTTAAGAATAAAACATTGGCTATGATTTTTAACAAATCGTCGACTAGAACTCGCGTAAGCTTTGAGGTTGGAATGCGTCAACTAGGCGGCGGATCGATAAACCTGAATCCAAGCGACACACAAATTGGCCGCGGTGAGCCGATTGAAGATACCGCTCGTGTTATCTCAAGTATGGCCGACGGAATTATGATTCGCACAGAATCGCATAGCATGGTCGAAAGCTTGGCCGCCAACTCGAGCGTACCGGTGATTAACGGTCTAACCGATGATTATCATCCTTGTCAGCTTCTTGCCGACATACAAACGTTTCAAGAGCTTCGTGGTAGCGTTAAAGGCGCGACTTTCGCTTGGGTAGGGGACGGTAACAATGTATGCAACTCTTTTATCAACGCCGCGCGCCTTTTTAACTTTCAGTTGAATATTGCCACTCCACAAGGCTACCAGCCAGATGCGCAAATTATTAAACGTAATCAAGATCACGTGACGCTGTTTGATGATGCTAAAACGGCGGTCGAAAATGTCGATGTAGTCGTCACCGATACCTGGGCGAGCATGGGCCAAGAAGATGAGAAAAAACAACGTATAACTGCATTTGCCAATTTTTGTGTCGATGACTCGCTAATGAGCACGGCCAATAGCGATGCGATTTTTCTGCACTGCCTACCCGCCTATCGCGGCATGGAAGTTTCAGCATCGGTTATTGACGGACCACAAAGCGTGGTGTTTCAAGAAGCTGAAAATCGGCTTCATGCTCAAAAGGCGTTATTAGAATATTTACTAAGTTAATTGTCTCTTATTTGACCAAAACTAAGCGAAAACTGTTTATTAAACCACCATGCCAGATGATGCATTTCTAAAAATTACCAATATTGTAGCGGCCTATGAGAATGCCACTCCGATTGTCGACGATGTTAGTTTTAACCTCAAAGAGGGAGAGCTGGGCTGTCTACTGGGGCCGAGCGGCTGTGGCAAAACAACTATTTTACGCGCCATTAGCGGATTTCAAGATTTACAAGCAGGTTCCATTGAGCTTGCTGGACGAGTTATTTCTAAAGTAAATAATAGCCTCGCACCAGAACAGCGAAACGTTGGTATGGTGTTTCAAGATCACGCATTATTTCCACATCTAAACATTGCTGAAAACGTAGGTTTTGGCCTCAGTAAAGTCACTCGAAAAGAACGTGATGCTCGGGTTGCTAAGTTATTAGAATTGGTTGGTATGCAGGATTATCATCAGCAATACCCTCACGAGCTTTCTGGTGGGCAAAGCCAGAGGGTCGCCCTAGCCCGAGCCATAGCAGCACAACCTAAGTTGCTTTTGATGGACGAGCCTTTTTCAAATCTTGATACTGAATTACGTGAAAGTTTGGGTTATGAAGTACGAATTTTACTAAAAGAGCTTGGCATCACGGCGATAATGGTGACTCACGATCAACACGATGCGTTCGCGTTAGGTGACCAAATTGGAGTCATGTCGCAGGGCAAGTTAGTGCAGTGGGATAGCTCTTTTAACCTATATCACGCACCCAACAGCCGCTTTGTCGCAAACTTCATTGGTGATGGCCTTTTTGTCAAAGGACAGATAGTTGGAGGCAATACTGTGGTGACTAATTTTGGCGAGCTGAAAGGCGAAACCATCAATATTGACAAGGTCGGTCCAGAGGTTGAAGTACTGATTCGCCCAGATGACGTCAAATATGACGCGGAAAGCCCCATTCGAGGTCAAGTCATTCGCAAAGCATTTAAGGGAGCGCAGACACTCTACACCATTGTCACGCCAGCCGGTGACACCTTAATGACCTTGGTTTCTAGCCATGACGACTACGAAATTGGCGACACCATCGGCGTATCAATCGAAGCCGACCACTTAGTATGCTTCGCACCACAAGTTAAGCTCTAAAAAATATAAGCGCGAATTGACACCATCAGATGGCTCGTAGTCATCAGTAAAAGTTCTCAGCCAAAAATAAACTGATACTTTCTTTAGAACGAGGTTTATGGTTTCTCTAATTGTCAGCGAATATAGTTAAAAACGCTGAGTTTACTTGTGAAGGACTGAATGCTGACCCGCTTTCTGATAAATACTACGAAGCATCGAATGCAAGCCATTACTTCTTGTTGGACTTAAGTGGTCGTTAAAACCAATATCAGTAATAAAGTCGGGCTTGGTATTTAAAATAGTCTCAGGAGCTTGGTCAGAATACACGCGTAAAACAATGGCAACTAGGCCGGAAACAATCGCCGCATCACTGGTACCATCAATATGCATTTTACCATCTTGCATCTCCATGTTTAACCATACCTGTGACTGACAACCTTGAATTTTATTGGCGTCAGTTTTCCATGCATCAGGGAAGTCAGGCAACTGGCGACCGAGGTCGATCACATGCTCATAGCGAGACATCCAATCTTCTAACATCTCAAATTCATCAACTAATTCAGCTTGCCTTTGGCTAATATCACTCATAATTTCACTTCTCAATGCGCCAAGTGGTGCCTTCAGCGCCATCTTCAACGACTACTTTTTTGTCGGATAAAATATCTCTAATTTGGTCTGCTCGAGCCCAGTTCTTATCGGCCTTTGCTTGTAAACGTTCAGCAATCAATGCTTCTATTTGCTGAGCATCAACGTCGTCAGCACCACTGGAGAACCAAACTTCAGGGTCTTGATGAAACAAGCCCAACCACTCACCACTTTGCAATAGTGCCGCTTTAATCTTGACTAACTCATCATCTACATCACTAATGTTTGCTTGTTTGGCTAAGACAAATAGCTCAGCCATGGCCTTTGGAACATTTAAATCGTCTAACATCGCATCAACAAAGCCTTGCGGCTTCTGATCACCAATATCATTCGGCACCTTGATGTGCGACATTTTTCGCAAAGCGCCGTAAAAGCGATCTAAACTATTGTTTGCTTGCTGTAACGCGTCGTCAGTCCAGTCTAGAGGAGCACGATAATGAGATGACAAAAGCACATAACGAATCGCCTCACCACTCGCTTGCTGAAGAAGGTCACGCACGAGCAGCACATTGCCAATCGACTTTGACATCTTCTCTTTATTTACGTTTACAAAACCATTATGCATCCAATAGTTGACGAATTTTACGCCGTGAGCACAGGTGCTCTGGGCGCGCTCATTTTCATGATGAGGAAAGACTAGATCATGGCCTCCGCCATGAATATCGATGGTCTCGCCAAGGTGAGTGGCCGCCATCGCAGTACATTCTATATGCCAACCTGGACGGCCTCTTCCCCAAGGACTATCCCAGCCCGGTTGCTCGTCAGATGAAGGCTTCCAAAGAACAAAGTCGCCATCATTTTTTTTGTATGAGGCCACGTCAATTCTCGCACCGGCTAATAGTTCATCAGGGTCTCGCCTCGACAACTCGCCATAACCAGCATACGAAGGCACATCAAATAGAACGTGTCCATCGGCTTCATAGGCATGTCCACCTTCAATCAGAGTTTGAATCTTCTGATGAATTTCTTTGACGTGATCAGTAACCTTTGGTTCCACATCTGGAGGTAAAACACCTAGGGCTTCTAAGCCCTGATGAAAGAATGCTGTATAGCGTTCTGAAATTACAGATATATCAACACCCTGTTCAGCGGCCGCTTTATTAATCTTGTCATCAATATCGGTGATATTGCGAGCGTAAGTAACGCCTGAAAACTGCGAGCGCAATACTCGAGTAAGCACATCAAAGACTATTGGCGGGCGATAGTTACCAATATGCGCATGATTCCACACGGTCGGGCCACACACATAAACCGTCACGTTACTCGGATCTAGTGGAACGAATTCGGTCTTGATTTTAGTTTCGGTATTGTAGAGTTTCACGTGACAAACTTGGAATTTAACAGTTTAAATAACAGCAAGAAAATAACCAACCAGCCTCTTACTGAACAATATGAGTAGTGTAACAGCCTATAATACCGCTGCAAGTGAGAGTTTAAGGCCAATCAAGTTATTGGCAAAAAAAAACAAGCCGATCACTAAAAACTCAGCTCATCGACAACCAGAAAATACACTGAGACTGATCAAGTTATTGAAAATTTTGTGGGAAAATCCCCGCCAAAAATACTCGATGCTCGTCTATTGCCAGTAACGTATGGTAGCCATGACGATACCGTCATTTCCAGAATCACTTATGTGATTCGGGTTTCTTCTAAACGATACAAAGCCACCAAATTCAAGCTTTTGATTCACCATAGTGCGGTAATAGGCTTCAAGCGTTTGCTCTGTTGCATTGGTGTCAGATAGATTAACTCGCTCGCTATCAAAGCCTATACGGCCATTCTCTAACCGGCCTACAGGAATAGAATAATTTACTGAACCAGACTGCACCTTAAGCGGCTGAGAAAAAGCCAAACCAAATTGATCTCGACCTCTAAAAACATGGTTGCCGATTAAACCAAGACTGTACCAGTCACTTTTCAAGGAGGTAAAATCATTTAGTAAACTTCGATCAGATGACTCAACAGTAGTGTGGCCTAAACCGTAATTAGCGACCACAGAAAATTTATTTGTTGCTTTAAAACTACCGGCAAGATTTAGTGCGTAAGTAACCGAATTATCAACGCCGAGAACGCCACTGGCGCCGCCGCCCAGAACGCTACCGCTTTCCTTGATTTGTCCAAATTGAAGCGTCATTCCAGCATTATCAGTAAACTGATAACGGCCTTCAAGTAAGGCGGATAAGGAAGTTTGATTATATCGCTCAGTCTCATCGACCGACACAAGACCGAGTTTTATCGCTGAATTTTTAGAGCTTTTATAGTTCAAGCTGCTGGTGTTCGCCTGAGTGCTAAAACCCGACAAAACAGAACCGAAAGACTGACCCGATATAAACGAGCTAGTGCCAAAGTGAGTATTTTTCTCGAGATTCTTAGCGCCGCCGAATTCTTGATTTGGGCTAACATTGTAGCCCGCACTGAAGTCGATACGTTGGCTTAAGCTACTTTCGATTGCTAACGAGACGGTTTTATTTCTTGCTTCGATGCCGACATCACCCGGAGTAGCGAAATACTCAATCATATCTATTCTTGGATCGACTAGAGCGGTCGCTTGAAACGCCACTTTTGATTTAAGTTGAGGTAAATATAGCTGACTTCCAACAGAGCTATTAGCCGCCTGTTGTTTAAGCGAATAAAAAAATTGATTGAGATGCAGAGTGCCATCATTGATTTCAACCTGTTGACTCAAATCTGCTTCGAAACTTCGTCCGTAAGAATCGAGCACCAATGTTTTCTCTAGCTTGGTCGATGACTTTCGGTTCAACAACAACACTCCAGCCAATGCTCCGCCGACTAAAAGGATAGCACCCCCGCCACCTCCACCGCCGCCGCTTGAAGCAATGGGGGTCGGCGCTGTTGGAGGGTCAGGTGTTACAGCGGGTGTAGGCACAACTACTGGCCCAATAACGTTATTAAGCACCTGCTGTGCGTTCAATATTACACCGCGTCCATAGACACCGTCGGTACCAGCTTCGCCACGATCTTCAGCTGACATTAAAATAACGTCAACAACCTCTTCGGCCGTTAAATCGGGGTTCTGCAATAAAACTCCACCAGCAATACCTGACAACCTGGCTGCAGCAAAAGAAGTATCTCCGTCGACTGACCCTGAGTCGTTATCGATCAATCCATTTACGGCGACATATTTGTGCGAGGTAGTGCCCGCTTGGTTTGAGTTAGCAAGCAGTTCGCCGCTGGCATCGGTAGCACCAACAATCACAACGCCCGACAGATTGAAACTCGAGGTTGCTAATGCATTCGGCTGTGTTGAACCACCTTCACCTGCGGTGATGGCTATGACTTTTCCCGCCGCTGATAAGTCGGAGACCAGTGGCGCGGAAGAATTAGTTACTCCTAGGGAATTGCGAGTGATACCAATAACGCGCACTGATGACCGACCCAATATATCCGATAACGCACTATCCCTAGCGGTGCGAACTCGAACTTCATCGACATTCTCAGAGGCTGCATCTGTAATAACGAACGGAACAATCTCACCGCTAAACGACTCTGTTGCAAGGCGAACAGTGGCTGTGCCATGCGCTTCGACATCATCGACCTCACCTGACTTATCAGTAGTGTCATCTACGTTATTGAAATAATCAAAACCTTGGACCAAGTTAAAGCCAGGTTGAGGGTCTACGCCCGAATCTAAAATAGCTATTTGTTGAGCATTAACATTACCAATACCGATTGCGTAAACGCCGAGCATAATTGTGGTTATTTTCTTGAGTGGCAGGTTGGGTATGATTCGCATAGGGTATCTCTTGGGAGCTAGGGCTGGCTCGAAATGATTAATAGCTTGAAGTTACGCACTTCACTGAAAAATCGGGAGGTTGCTAGTGACGACTGAATTAAGTTGTACTGTCTAGAATATAAGCAAACTCATCCTTGATACAAGTTACTCTTATCCAATACTGACGCAGAACCCTGTGGGCTGAAATCCTACTATTGATTTCAGTCAATCAGCTGGTTCTATATTAACGGCCTTTCGAGCTTAGCGGCCCTGCGCTTTTAACGGCCTTTCGATTTTAACGGCCTTTCGATTTAACGGCCTAAGGCGCCTGAAAAATAATTACGTTGCTTTCTGAATAAGAGACGAACACAAATCACTATCATCACACTAAACACTAACAGCATCCATTCAGGCATGCTGAAGCTGAGAAAGGTCCACTGCACTTGCGCACACTCTCCGCTACCGGCTAAGACTCGTTGAATAACCTCGAAAATGGGGTCCATTTCGAGCATGAACGATAAGTCTGGCCCACACTCAGGAACTTTATCTGCGGGTAAATGTTGCAACCAAACTTGGCGACCGGCAATAGCAAGCCCTATAAAAGAAGAAACCGTGGCACCGAAGACAAGCAGTTTAGAAGCCGATCGCCTAGGAGCAAAAACAATTCCGAGTAAACAGAAAAAAGCGACCCCAACTAAAGCGACTCGCTGAAACATACACAGCGGACACGGGGCCAGCCCAAGTGTTTGTTGAAAATAAAAATAAGCAATGGCTAACAATGCGCCACAACTAATTAAACCAACCCAATACCAACGCGCTGCAATCACTTGTTTCACTCCAAGCGGATAACCTGTTTATTGTTTTCAAGCTAAGACATTTAAAAAGATTTTCGATTCCGAAAAACTTTTACATCTTGCTACCAATTTTATTGCCGAAATCTACGTCTAAGTATACACCATGGATTAATTCTTAGGCCCAGCTTTAAGCAACTACCACTATTATTACACTTGTGTACTATCCTTATACACGAGCTCTACACTAAGACTTATTCGCTGGCCACTCAACAATATAATCTTGAATGTCGTTAGCATCGATTTCAGCTTGAAACCTAACGCGGTGGCGAACCGACTGACCTTGTTGATGAATGCTCTCCCTATCGCCTGAATTTAGGTGATGCCAACTCGGTAAATCTTCGCCCTCTAAAATCAAACGATAGGCGCAACTCGGAGGCGCAAACGCGGCCGAGTCTTCCACGTTGCTTTTGTTCATTGTTACGCAACTTGGAACTCGAATAGAACGATTACTGTAATCAGTACATCGGCAGGTCTGATCATCAAGTAAGTCGCAAGCGACATCAGTAAACACTAATTGCTCGCTTTCTTCATCTTGAAGCTGAGTCAAACAACACTTTGCGCAACCATCACAGATGCTCTCCCACTCATCAGAAGTCATCTCGAATAAGGTTTTGCTCTGCCAAAAAGGCTTATTATCTTGCATTATTTATAGCGCCTATGGCAAGTAGTTAAAGGAGGCAAAGTCGCCAAGCTTGAAGTTTATCATGCTTAGAGATACTTGCATGCGCTGGGCTGGTAGATGGGCACCGATGCCATCCAAGGTCGGGCCGTTGCTGCTTTGTAACTTGGATAAGTTTTGCATTGTGGCGAGCAAAAATTTTCTCTGCAGCAGCACCATTAAAAATAACTTTCGAGATAGTCGGGTAGCGAGCGAACAAAAGCCCGAAGTCATTAGGCTGCTCAGAGTTGGTGACGATGGCACTGTCAAGACTGCCTTTTCGCTCACAGTCATACAGCACATCCCAAACAGCTACGCCAACACTCTCGAGTGCAAAGATACGATCGCGATAGCCCATATCTAGGTCAAACTCAAATAACTGAGACATTATCCACCAAAAAGCATTACGCGGATTGGCGTAATACTGGTTTTCACGCAAGGATATTTGGCTTGGCATCGAACCCAAAATTAATAATCTAGGAGCACCGGCTAAAATAGGCTCAAAAGCGGCCATGGCTTCTCTTCCTCGGGTTAATTTAGGCTTGTGCTAACTGCACAACTAACTGTGAAATTTGCGTTTGCAAATTCGCTGGAAAGCTTGGAATCTTAGATTCGATTTCATAGTAGTACTTATAAAACCCATCTTCATCGCGCATTCTCTCAAGCAGACGTAAACGCTCGTAATGATATCGGTCATCGTTGATTTCATTGTAGCGCGCAAAATCTAGAAGTTCTCGGGCAAACTGAAAATCTTTTTCATCCAGCAACTGATCAAACCTCTGGTTAAAGTTTAAGTCCTCTATGTCATCGCTAATCTGATTCGATTGAAATTCTAAGCTTTGACGAGCTTCATCAGCTAAATCAAGATATGAAATACCGGCCATTACTTCTTCGTCGGCCATATTTTTTTTGATCTCACGTCCTGATACAGTGTCTCTTGAACTTGAGTGACGGGTCGGTCCTAGCGTCGACTCTTGCCCAATTTTAATGCCGCTAAGGTCGGTTTTTTGTTGGACCGTGCTATTAAATTGGCGCTTATTAGTAGAACTAAATAAGTTCAGTCTGCCCGCGCCAGTAAAAATCAGCCCGCAGAAGGCAAGCTAAGGCGGCCGACACTGCAGCGCTCAAGAGCAGCCACTGCCAGACAGAAGTGGCTTTTTGAGTCGCTATAGATGAAATGCCGATGGGGATACTAGCTGGTGATTTCTTATCAAACATAGATTGAAATTGCTGTTCTGGCAGCAACGTTATCGGCTGGACCACAATATCTTCATTACCATGTTGTGTGAGCTCTACTAGTTGCTTCTGCAGGTGCTCAATTTGTTGATCTTTATGCAAAAGCTGCTGAGAAAGGTTGCCGATAGTCTGGGTTAATGTGGCGATAATTTGTTGCGCCTGCGGCTGATCCGATGCTCCCGCATTCGGTGTCGCGGTATCAATATCAGTTAATTGACCCGCTGGTTTCGACTCCGGGAGTGGCTTAGGCACTGTCAAAGTCGGGCTGATATTCAACCCTTCCTCGGTACCACCAACCTCTAATGCAGTCGTATCAACCGACACAATGCACGCTAACATAAACCACGACGCTACTAGGCCAAACCCCATTACTCACCCCTACTTTTACACCCTGCCAGTGATTTGCTTGTTACAAAACACACTGGTTCTCCGTAACACACATAGACAGCGCCCCCTAAGCGAGCTGCTAGGTACTACAGGAACAGCCAATAGAACCGCATGTATTAGCGCTTACTCTGCAACATGTTTGGTTTTATCTATTATCTGATATTGAACTGGCACTTAATATTGAACCTGCACAAGAGCTGAATCAAGACGATGAGAGCCCCTAATTCGCTTACTTAAATAACATATGTCTAACAAAACCGCTTTATCGCTAAGAATTGGGCATGATTTATCGCTTGCTGAATAACAAGCCGATGCCGATAAAGATTACAGTTCGGCGGCTCGCTGCTCAAGAATACTTACCGCGGGTAAAGTCTTACCCTCAAGAAATTCTAAGAAGGCACCGCCACCTGTCGAGATGTAAGAAATATCATCCGCAACTCCGTACTTATCAATTGCCGCAACAGTATCACCTCCGCCGGCAATCGAAAATGCCGCTGACTCTGCAATAGCCAGTGCCAGCGCTTTAGTGCCACCAGAAAATTGCTCAAATTCAAATACACCTACGGGACCATTCCAAACGATAGTTCCGGCACTTTTTAATAAAGCCGAAAATTGCTCGGCCGTATTTGGACCAATATCGAAAATCATATCATCAGACACCACTTCGCTGACTAGCTTGGTGACCGCTTCTGCTGTTTCTGAAAACTCCTTGCCGCACACCACATCAATAGGTATTGGTATATCTCCATTAGTTTGCTGTGCTTTACGGGTCAGCTCATTGGCTTGCTCTATCAGATCATTTTCACACAGCGATTTACCAACCTCATAGCCCGCGGCGGCGATAAATGTATTGGCAATTCCACCACCGACAATTAGTTGATCAACCTTGTCGGAAAGCGCATCTAACACTGTTAATTTAGTCGACACTTTAGAGCCGCCAACAATCGCGACAATCGGTTTGGCGGGGTTATCTAAGGCTTTGGATAATGCATCTAGCTCATTACTTAATAATGGCCCAGCACATGCGATCGGCGCATATTTAGCCACTCCATGAGTCGACGCTTGGGCTCTGTGAGCGGTACCAAACGCGTCCATAACAAAGACATCGCACAAGTTAGCCATGGCCTTTGATAACGACTCGTCATCGGCTTTTTCACCTATGTTAAAACGTACGTTTTCACAGAGAACAATGTCACCATCACTCAACTCAACGCCGTTCAACCAGTCTTTCTCTAAGCGTACGGGCTTACCTAAATGCTGACTCAATCGATCGGCGATGGGTTTTAATGAGAATTCCTCATCTGCTTGGCCTTCTGTTGGCCGTCCT
Source organism: Gammaproteobacteria bacterium (assembly GCA_034110505.1). Taxonomy (GTDB): domain Bacteria; phylum Pseudomonadota; class Gammaproteobacteria; order Arenicellales; family Arenicellaceae; genus Arenicella. Next base: position 12,587 of record JAWUZB010000031.1, on the reverse strand, counting down.
AGATGAGACATCAACATAATTTTAGCGCCCTTTTCGAGCGCCAAGGTTATGGTCGCAAGTGATGCCCGAATACGAGCATCATTACTGACCGCACCGTTTTTCATTGGCACATTAAGATCTTGGCGAATCAGAACTCGTTTACCTTCGAGGTCTAGGTCTTGCATACGAAGAAATTTCATTTGGCGAGCTTATTTAGTTAGTTGTTATTAGTAAAACTGATTACAGCTTATTAACCGTATCAACAACATTGTCGACGGTAAAACCAAAGTATTCAAATAACTGATCGGCAGGTGCTGATTCACCAAAACTGGTCATGCCGATCACCGCGCCGTGGAGGCCAACATATTTATACCAATAGTCACTAATGCCGGCTTCTAGAGCGACACGCTTACTCACCGACCTCGGCAGAACACTTTCTTTGTAAGCCGCATCTTGAGCATCGAAACAATCAGTTGATGGCATTGATACCACCCGCACTGCTTTACCTTGCTTCTCGAGAGCGGAACAAGAATCCATCGCTAAGGCCACTTCGGAACCAGTAGCAATCAAAATCACATCAGCGATACCATCGCAATCCTTTAACACGTAACCACCTTTTTCAATATTGGCTAACTGCTCTGCAGTTCGATTTTGATGTGGTAAGTTTTGACGTGAAAATACTAAGCTGCTTGGCTTGTCTTGAGACTCTATGGCAACTTTCCAAGCGACCAAAGACTCGACCGCATCACACGGACGCCAGAGTGACATGTTAGGAATCAAACGTAAGCTCGAAACGTGCTCAACTGGTTGATGAGTCGGGCCATCTTCACCCAAGCCAATTGAATCGTGTGTTAGCACATAAATAACCGGCTGCTTCATTAGGGCTGACATACGCATACCGTTGCGCATGTAATCAGCGAATACTAAGAAGGTACCGCCATAGGCCTTAAAACCACCATGCAAAACTATACCGTTTGAAATAGCGGCCATGGCAAACTCACGTACCCCGAAGTACAAGTAATTGCCCGATGCATCATTGGCACTTATACCTTTAGACCCATCCCAAATTGTATAATTAGAGCCGGCTAAGTCGGCTGAACCGCCGATTAATTCTGGCAATAGTGGCCCTAGTTGGTTCAATGAATTTAAACTTGCTTTACGAGTAGCGACGGTTTGTGCGGCTTGGTCAGCTTTGACTACAAGACTAGCCGATTCAGCCGCCCAGTTTGCCGGCAAATCGCCGGCCATACGACGTAAAAATTCAGATGCTTGTTGCGGGTTAGCCGCTTGATATGCATTAAAAGTAGCTTGCCAAGTTTGCTCAGCTTCAGCCCCTTTTTCACTGCCATCCCAAGCCGCCTTGATATCAGCAGGCACTTCAAATGGCGCCGCATCCCAGCCAAGGCGCTCGCGCACTAAGGTTATTTCGTCGGCACCCAGAGGTGAGCCATGGCAATTTTCGGTTCCTTCTTTATTAGGCGAGCCTTTGCCTATTACCGTTTTACAACAAACCAGGGTTGGTCGTGACGTCTCTGCAGTTGCTTGAGTTATGGCGGCGTGTAAAGCCGATGCGTCATGACCATCAACATCGGCAATTACGTGCCAGCCGTAGGCCCTAAAACGAGCAGGGGTGTCGTCAGTGAACCAACCTTCAACTTCGCCGTCAATCGAGATGCCGTTGTCGTCCCAGAACGCCACCAATTTACCAAGACCAAGGGTGCCAGCTAAAGAACATGCTTCATGAGAGATTCCTTCCATCATGCAACCATCGCCCATAAAAACATAAGTATTATGATCAACAATGGTGTGCTCAGCAGTATTGAATTGTGCGGCTAAAGTCTTTTCAGCGATCGCCATACCGACGCCATTCGCAATACCTTGACCGAGTGGACCCGTAGTCGTTTCTATACCAGCCGTATATCCGTACTCTGGGTGACCCGGAGTTTTAGAGTGAAGCTGACGGAAATTTCTTAAATCATCCGCGCTTAAGTCATAACCAGCAAGGTGAAGAAGCGAGTAAATCAGCATCGAACCGTGGCCATTTGACAATACAAATCGGTCACGATTATGCCAATTCGGGTTTTTCGGGTTATGACTCAGAAAGTCGTTCCATAAAACCTCGGCAATATCGGCCATGCCCATCGGTGCACCCGGATGGCCTGAATTAGCTTGTTGTACAGCGTCAGCGCTGAGCACACGTATAGCGTTGGCAAGTTGTTGTCGATTTATCGAAGACATGAGAAGAGCTCCTTGAGCAAAGATTTGGAAAATATAGACCAGTGCAAAGGAGCCAAAATGGGCTAACACACACCACGCCTAAGATCAGGGCGTAATATAGCAAATTTGGCTATGGATGCGCTGACTGAGGAGCCAAATAAGTGTTTTTTTGCAATGCTCTGTAGATTAAGATTATTAAAACAAAGTGATTTTAAAATTCGAATTAATCAATTCATTGTATTTACGCTTGAACTTTGTTAGATAAACTAGCACTAAACCAAGCATCTTTTAGTACCCAGATCTAAGATTAAACTAAAGCTTGAAGAAGCTAATAAATCGACCTATTTCTAACTGCCGTCACAGCAAAACTAGAAGTATGAAAATGCCACTCCCAGAGCGGCTAACTTTGGCACGATAAATTGAGTCTCTCCAATTTTAACGATCGCTTCGATATAGCGCTTATCCATACCATCAGGCACCTCACCAAACTCAAGGTTTGCCTGCACGGTGATTCTTTTAACTTCACCATGACAAAATAAGCCTGAATATGTTTTTCGAGCGGCGTTAGGTATTGGATTAAGAACAACCAATAGTGAATCGCTTGCAGATGCGCTCTTATCCTTCAGCTTTGCATCGTGCAATGCTGCGTAAGAAACCACAGGTAAGCGCTGATTACGCCAATTCACGTGACCTTTCATCCAATTTGCCGGCGCTTTCGTCAACATTTCGATTTCAGGCTTTGCCACCACTTCTGAAATAGTTTCTACCGGCAGCAACAATGGCATCTTGGCCGAAGGCAAAATATAACAATCTAGTGTTTCAGTGCTCATAAGTCAGCGTTGTTTCTCTTATTATTAGTACAAAATTTGCTACGAATCTAGCTCGATCGGCGCATCAAGTTTTAAGTGCTGGTTAAATACCTGCACTAAATTCTCTAATAGGTATGGCTTACCTAGAAAAGCACTGCAACCTAAAACCGTTGCCTTATCGATGTACTTCTCGGTCGCACGAGACGAGATCATCACCACCGGAATGTGCTTTAGGTGATCAACTGACTTAACCCATTCCAATAGTTCAAAACCGTCCATTCGAGGCATCTCGATATCGAGCAGAATCATATCTGGCGCCTCTTGATTCAATTGAATCTGAGCATCTAAACCATCTTTAGCAAGCACCGAGTTAATTCCTAAGCCGGCAATGTCACGCTCAGCCGATTTACGTACCGTGAGCGAATCATCGACCACCATAACAGTAGGAATAGTCTGAGAAATGGTCGCATTCTGATCAGGGATCGAGACGAATGATTCGTAGTATGAGATGCCAACTAAATCTAGCAACAGCACTACCGAGCCATTAGCTCGAATTGTTGCTCCAGCGTAAATCGGGATTCGACCTAAATGCTCACCAAGGCTTTTCACTACAATTTCTTGTGTATCGAGTAACCGCTCGACAATAACGGCGATATTTTGCACGCCGGCATTAACTAAAATTACCGACTGCTTACCGCTCAGCATTGATAACTTAGAGTCATATCCTAAGTAGTCTGCTAAATCGATTAACGCATAAGTTTGACCGCCTACGTCCATTTTTGGCTTTTCTGCTTTTAAATGTACGATCAAGTCGTCTGCATCTACGCTAATAATACGCTCAATAGTACGCGCCGAAATTGCGAACATTTGGTCGCCAGAATTTACGAACATTGCACTAGATACCGCTAGAGAAATCGGTAATCTGATAATGAAATTCGAACCGATACTCTTGTTTTCAACGTCATAAGCGATACTTCCACTCATCCGAAGCAAGGTCGATTGAACTACATTCATGCCAACGCCGCGGCCTGATATTTGGGTTAACTTCGAGGCTGTACTAAAACCGCTTTGAGAAATATACATCAACATATCTTCTGGATTCAGCGGTTGATCTTCAGCTAGCAACTTATAGTCAATGGCTTTCCTTCTAATTTTCTCTAAGTTAAGGCCAACACCATCATCACGTACCGAAATCATTATTTCACGAGCTACTTGGCGACACTCAACGGTGATCTTACCCACTTTCGTCTTACTTGATTTCTTACGATCTTCAGGTGATTCAATACCATGGTCAACGGAATTTCGTAGCATGTGCTCGAGCGCTGGAACTACCCCATCGAGAATAGTTTTATCTAAACGCACATCAGCGCCAACCATTTCCAACTCAACGTCTTTATTTAATTCGCGACCAGTTCGACGAACAACCTGTCTCAACTGAGCTCCAATGCCGCCAAAAGACACCAAGCGAACCTGCATAATTTTATCCTGCAGTTCCCGGTTTAGTCTCTCTTGCTTCTGCAATGACGTTTCAGCCTTGTAAACGAAGCTGCTTAAACTATTTTGAATGCCACCCAGCTCATCGAGGTTTTCAGCTAAGCCTCGCGATAATTGTTGTAGCTTTGTATACCTATCGAGTTCGAGCGGATCAAATTCATCACCTCGCTCAGTATTTAAACTTTGATTAGTCCTCGATGTAATTTTACTGTCAGCTTCTATCTCTAACTCTCGAAGCTGCGCACTAAATCGTTGAACATTGTTATAAAGTTCTTCAACAACTGACTTAACAGATAATACGTCTTCACGCATTTGTGAACGATTCATGCTGGCATCACCGACAAAGTTGGTCAGTGAATCCAGTGTATCTGTTCTAATTCTCAGGGCCGCTGCTCGATCTCTCTGCGCTTGCTCTTGTCGATTAATATCTTTTTGCTCTGCAACACTAACCTCAGTGGAGCCAGGCACAAAAATTGCTGCTTCCACTGTTGCCGCGGAGGCTAGTGGGTCAGCCTCAGGTTTAGCTTGCTTTTCAGCCGACGATGACTGATCTGAGAGCTGCTGCATAAGCGTTGTAAAATCGTCTACTGGCCTGCCTTCAACGAGCTCATTGCTGCCAGCAATAATGACATCGAATGACTCCTCGATTAGAGACTTTGCTTGCCTAAATTCATCGGCTTTTAAAACCACCAGATCTTCTACGCAGACCTGCGTTCGGCTTATAAGCGGCACTAAATCCTGCAGCACATCACCGCTGTCGTTGGCTAAATTACTTAGCGCAACACATTGGTCTAACATCTGAGGGCGAATTTTCTTCCAACCTTTTGCCGACTTCCAGTTAGAATTAGTTTCACTGACTTGAGCGGCAATTAGGGTTAAGCCCTCGCTGATATCAAGACTACTCATCTGCTCGTCAACTTGAGCTTCTTCAGCCTCTTTTGCGGCTTGAATAACCTCGGCCTTAGCCGCGCTTTGATCTACTTTAGCATCGGCACTAACGCCTAGCTTAACCAGCAGATCATTGGATGCCTGAAATTGATTATTAGCCTGATATGCTTTCGAGGCTGAATGAACTGCGTCAACATAGAGTTCGAGTGTCGTTCTAACCTCTCGAAGATCATCTTCATTGCGAATGAAATTACTCTCTAAAAAGCTTTCTGTGTGATGAGTTAGATCACCAAGAGCATTGGCATCGGCCATCAACGAACTGCCTTTTATGGTATGCAAGTGGCGCATTACATTTGCCATTGCTGGCCCCATTTCGCCCAAGTTTGATAGTTTCGCTACTTCGTCGTCTAACTCATGATGTAGATCACCAAGCTCTTCAACAAAAATAGCTCTAAGCTCGTCATCGATATCACTGCCATCGTCTTCAACTTCAACTATAGCGGCAACAACTGGCTCTGGTTCGGATTCAAGTTCTGGCTCTGAGCCAGATTCTAGTTCTGGTTCAGATTCTTGCTCTAGTTCTGGCTCTGGGCCAGATTCTAGTTCTGGTTCAAATTCTAGTTCTGGTTCAGATAAATCAAGCAGACTGCCTGTCTCGAGCGACAAAATATCACCTTCAAGCTGGTCAACAATATCTTCTGGAATAAGACTCTCAGAATCCACATTACCGTTCTCAACGCCCACCACGTTAGCAGACTTAGCTTGTTTGAACGCCGACAAGGAGGATTCGAAGCTACTTAAATCATCATCACTTTCGGATGCAATTTCAGCATCGATATCTGCATCGTCAATCAGGTCATCGATCGAATCAAGGCCTTCGAACACAGCCGCCACGCGATCTGAATCGCGAATTAAGTCTTTTACTTCGGTAAAATCATCACCATTACTTATGTCGGTAATACTAAGATCATCATCGCTAATATCTAGCTCAATTATGTCATCGACGTCTAATTCAATATCAAAATCGTCAGCATTAGCTTGATCCAGTTCTATTACCTCATCGTTAACTAGATCATCAAAGTCTGCTATTGAGTCTCCGTCAAGAACAAGTAAATTATCGTCCAACCTTAGATCGTTAGCCGGTAATTCGTCGCTACTCGGCGCATGACTGTTAGCTTTAATCTGGCTATCAAGCTCAGCCTGTACAGCCGCGTCTAAGCCGTCTTGAATGTTCTTAAACGCGCTTATATCCCACTTATAATATGGATAGCCGTCTAAAGGATCAACAAAACCCTCACGACTTTGATTCAATAAACTACTTAAAAGTGCGTGCTCTCCTTCAGTGATACTGGTGCCGTTCTCGGATTTCGCCTGACATAAGTTTTCGGCACTTGCGTAGGCGGCGGCAACATCGACCAGACCAAGGGTACGAGAATTACCCAGCAGAGTATGAATCGAGATGGAAAGCATTTTATCGTCGCCAAAGAGAATAAGGTCTTTACTTAGCTCTTGGTCTATTCGATCTAAATTAGTATGTGCTTCTTGGATAAATATTTCGCGAGTTTCTGGATCATTTATCAATGAATCAGCAACACTCTTAGCTTCTAATTCGCTGTTCTGCTCGTCAAACTCGTCTACGTTTTCATGCGAATGCTCAGCAATTGACTCATTAATTTGGTCTTCGTCGGCCTTCGTGTCGAGTGAGTTCTCCTCGAGCACATCGCCTAATTCTTGATTGGATGGATCAAGTACTGAGTCTTCTTCAAGCAACATTTCACTTGCGAATTCTATGATGCTGCTCTCAGAATTCATTTCCAAAATATCGGCTAACTCCTCATCGGATGCCGGTTCATAGAGGTCGATTACCTCTTCATCTATTTTTTCAAGCTCGATCTCTTCCAGTTCAAAATCACCGAACTCTAATTCAACCGAGTCTGCCTCGGAAGAATCCAGATCCTCGAGCAAATTATCGTCGTCTTCGGCGTAGCCAGAAGCGCCTTCAATTTCTGTCACCTCAGCCAACTCTGAAACATCGAGTTCAGACACTTGATCGAGCTGTTCTTGGTCAACTTCATCTTCGCCTGAGTTGATTTGCTCGGTTTTTTGACCCCATTCTGCGGTATCAATTAAATGTTGATTAGCATAGCGATCATCTAATTGAATTTGAAATTCATCTAGAGACTCTCGTGCGAAACGTAAGGTGCCACTACTGAGGGGTTTCTCTGTATCGAGCACATAATTAAACAAAGACTCACTCAACCAGGCGATTTCAGCGACGCCTTCAAGGCCAACCATACGGGCACTGCCCTTTAATGTATGAAAAGCCCTTCTCAACTCTCTAATTGCACTACGGTCATTAGTGTCTGCTTTACATATCTGAAACTGAATATTCGCTTCGCCAAGAACTTCTACACTCTCTTCCAAAAACACTTCAAAAATTGTAACATCGACAATAGGCGCGTCTTTCTGATCGGCTGCATGCAATCTTGCTATTTCAGTTGAGGATATATTGCCGCTAGCAAGTTCGGCTTCTTCAATCTCTTCAACCACGTCATCGCCGAGTTCAGCGATATCCATATCATCATGAAAGCGAACCGATGATTCATCTTGATCAGATTCGATTGCAGATCGCTTATAAGCTAAATCAACATCTTGTTGTATTTCTTCGGCGGTTTCTTCTGTTCCATAGAGCGTAATGATTTGCTCTGTGATAACGGCCATATTGTTCTGTAGACTATTAGTAATATTGTCAGTCAAAAATGCCGGCTCTTGAGAAATGACATCAACCAATCTATTTTGCTCTTTGACTAGGTGCTCAACTTCAGACAAATTAGTCTTTTTAGCTAAAATAGTTAAGTCTCGCAAGCTGGACTTAAGGTTAGTAAACAGTGCAAGGTCAGATTGATTAGTCAGCCACGAAAATAGAGAATCAGATGCTACATCAAGCAAGTCTTCAACGTCGTCGCGGGAAACAGTTTTGCCTATCGCGACTTCAAGGTCAGTAATACTTCGATCGAGCAGATAATCCATGCCCGTACGATTAGTCTGTAGCCCTTTTACGTACTCTTCCATGGTGCCAATCGAAATCGCCAGTGCTTCGTTGAGCTCAGCGCTGGCCTCAACTTCACCGCTCTCTAGCGCAACGAACTGCTCTTCGGCCATTTTCAGTAGCAGCCCAACTTTCTGTTCACCCAGCACTTGCAGCGCTCCGCGAACTTGTCGGATTTTGCCATCGATACCCTTAAGCACCTCTGTTTTCGATGAATCAGCTCCAAATTCTTCTAACTTTGCTTCGATGTCTTTTAGGTTTTCTTCAACCTCATTGCCGACCACATTTAATAGTGCCTGGCGTTCACTGCCGGACAAATGGGAACCGTCCATCGCCTCAGTCAATTCTTCTTGGTTATTCAGTGCAATTAATGCCTGACGTTTCAGCTGCCCGTTTTGTAACCAATTGATATCGACATCGTCAGGGTTATGTATGCTGTTTTCAACAAACATCAAAGCCGAAGCTAAATGAAATCCAGTGTCTTCATCGCGCTGAACTAAGCCGCGGCGAATGCCACGAACCACTTCGGTAGCTTGTGCAGAAATTTCGTGGATGATCCCTGCGTCTTGCTTTTCTGTGGCTTTTTCTAAAATCTCCAGTTGGGTTAACATATCAACTAAGCCACTGCTGTCCGACTGCTCAGTTTCAAAGTAACTGGTTACTAGTTGACGGATTAGAGTCAACGGCAAGTCACCATGATCGTTTAGCTGACCGAGATTTCTTTCAAGTTGGTCAAAATCAACAGCATCTTCGTCAAATTTTAGAGCTGGAAAGTATTCTTGCAGTTTGAACTTATCAACAATCTCATCCATGCGTTCGGTGCGTTTTTCGCCAACACCGGTATAGAACAACATGATCTTAATTAATTCGTCAGCGGGATCTCGAACTAATGCCGATTCACCGTGCTGCTCTAACTCGCGGAAGCGGTCATCAATTTGACGAAAAATGCGACTATGGACTAATTTATTACCGATATCGTTGTGCTTTACATAATCCACATAAGCCGATGCAACCCACCACAGACGAGCAACTGAACCAAAAGTACTCATTTGAAATAACTTGTCGATTACCATTCCAAGCTTATCAACGGCAGTGTCATCTCCATCTCTCAACCACTGCAGTAAAAACGTTTGGTAATAAACACGTAGCGCTTTAGCTCTTTCGATATATACCTTGTCTTTAAGGGCTTTTCGAGAATTTACTTCTGGAAAAACCTCTATCATCGGCGAGAATAAAGAGGAAATTTCAATGCCTTTAAGACCACGAGTTGAGCGAATCTGATTGATCAACTCGACCACATCGGTCGGGTTCTCAGGGAGTCCGTTCTCAATTCGTGCAAAGGTTGCCTTGAGCGCTGAAAAAGCACTGTCCAACAACACTACAAAACTAGACTTGCCGATTTTGTTGTCTACTGAAGTGAAATCCTCAACTAACAACTCGCCCTCCATCATCAATGAAGACAGCGCCCTCATCTCAAGCATTTGCAGTGAACCCACCACTTGATGCAGATGATTACTTAAGTCATATAAGCTTTCTTTGTCATCTGAGCTGATAAAATTCTGCAGCTCAGTGCTGGCACTGTCAAGCGTAAGCTCAACTTCGCCTTTAACCCATTTGAAGGTCTCAATGTCTATATTTGAATAGATGGACATATCCGGTCTCGGTACTCGTTCGTTTTCGGAGTCTTATTATCGTATCGATTTCGTTGTCACTATCACTTAACTAGCTGGCAACTTGAATCGCGACACTGATGTTTCAAGGTCTTTCGCTAACGCCAACAGCTTGGCGATTGAGTTCGCTGACTCTTGCGCTTTACGCGACGTGTCGGTCGAAGAATCACTCACCAAGGCAACCTTCTCAGTTACTTTGATTACTGTCTCTGCCTGCTCATTCGAGTCTTTAGAAATACCCTCGACTAGGCTAGACAAGCGTTGCGACACACTTTCAATTTCGGCCAGTGCTTTACCAGCGGAGTCGGCAACCTTAGTTCCTGAAACCACCTGTTGAGTTGCTTTCTCCATCGAAAGCACCGCATCATTGGTATCATTTTGAATGGTTTTTACCAACTCACCAATTTTTTTAGTTGCTTCAGTAGAGCGTTCCGCAAGACTTTGCACCTCGTCCGCTACCACCGCGAATCCACGACCAGCTTCACCGGCCATTGACGCTTGAATAGCGGCGTTCAATGACAAAATATTTGTTTGCTCGGCAATATCATCAATCAACGCTACGATATCCCCAATCCGCTGCGATGATTCACCTAAACGTTTAATACGTTTAGACGTATCTTGAATTTGTTCGCGCATGTTATCCATGCCCTCGATTGTATCTCGTACCGCTTGTGCACCTTGCGACGCCGCATGCAGTGATTCGGTCGCCATGGTTGATGAACTACTTGCATGCTCTGACATTTCACGCATGCCCCGTGACACCTGCTGCATCAATGTCGCCGCTTCGGAAATCTGTTCCGACTGAGTGATGTTCGATTGCGATACCGACTGAGCATTACTCACCGCTTGCTCTGATTCGTTGGCCACCTCAATAGAAGCGCGGTTAATTTGCAATACTAGTTCGCGCATTTCGGTTACCGCGAAGTTGACTGAGTCGGCGATCGCTCCGGTAATTTGGTCGGTTACCTCAGCCTCTACAGTAAGGTCTCCATCGGCTAACGCACTCATTTCATCGAGAAGTTTTAAAATCGATTCTTGTTGGTCAGCTAAGGCTTCTTCTAAGCCGGCATCATGCTGAAAAAGTTCACGCGTTTGCGCTTGGCTATAGCGCCATAAACTGAAAGCACCGAACAAGGCGAAAAGCAGTGGTAGTACCGTCACTAAGTTATTAACTACCTTCAGCGTACCACCTTGGTTGCTGGCTATTTGAACTTGGTCTGACAAGGCAGTACCTTGGCTGCTCATTTGTCCAAGAGCGGCACGCGCCGCACTTACTGAGCTCGCACGGTCGCCAACCTCTAGCACGCGAGCTTCAAGGTCTGCGTATTGCGCACGCAGTGGTGAGGCCGCGGTACCAACAATCTCGGCTGTGTTACTAACGATGCGACTCAGTGTTTCTTGCAAACGCACCATTAATCCATTTTGCTGATCAGCAAGTTGGGCAAGGTTACTATCTGCAGTGAAATAATTTCGATTGGCGCCGTTTAATCGACTCAAGATGCCGTTTAGGTTAGACGCTTCCGAGGTGAGAAATAAGTATTTGTCTTTTGCTGCTCCAGAGGCTTTGTTACGACCCTCCTTCGCTACTGCTTCTACGAATACTACTGAATCGCCTACGGCTCGTGACAAACGACCGTTAAGTGCAAAAAGCTTTTCTTTAACTTCAGTTACGTCTTGCTGATTCGCCAGAAACTGCTCTGACGCCGCTTTATAACCCGCCCATAATTCTATTACCTGCGCATCATAAGAACCGTTTGCGAAGATCTTATCGGCTAATTTAGCACTAAAACTGCTGGAGTTAGTCAAGCGATCGATAGATGCTCCGGCCTCTTCAATGGCTGTATCGACAGGCTCAAAACGACCGATTTCGGTCATCGCCTGGATCGCCGCTAAACTTGATAAATTAACTTTTGAAATGGCATCAGCACTGTAGTCGGCACGCTGTTTCTGCTCGGTTACCGCAGGCCCTAACAATGAGGCAGATAAGAGCGCCAGAGCAAATGCAAAAAGCGTTAAGAACAACCATAACTTTTCATTGCCGCCACCTTTAGATCCATCACTAGCGGCAACTACCTCTTGCTCTCCAACGTCAAAGTCATCTAGTTGATCTAGGTTTTCGAGATCCGCCTCGTCATACAGATCTTGTAAATCATCTGTTCCAACGCTTTCATTAACGCCATCTAGATCAAGAACGTCATCTTGATAGTCTTGTTTCGAGTCACTCATTTTTCCACCTATTCCACTTACTCTATAGTTACCGTTCTTTTTGTCTGACGGCCTGGTTTTATTTTTGTACTACTAAGCCAAAACCTTATGTTTTGACTTAGTTAGAAAACACCAGCTAGTAAACACCAATAACAATGCTCACCGCAACGATTCTTACTGAACCTCTCTGAACTGCTCGGACGCAAGAAGGTTAGTCACATTCCAACGAAACCAATCTTGTCCGTCGGCATGAAAGCCGGTATCAACAAAGGAACT
>JAWUZB010000030.1:0-13880 GCA_034110505.1 Gammaproteobacteria bacterium | reverse complement strand
GTCGCACTGGAACGATGCTCTATGAGGGCTACGGTCTATCGGAAACATCGTCTAACGGAGCGTGTAATAGACCTGAGAGTAACGAGCTTGGTACGGTTGGGCCGAGTATGTTGTTTCAAGAAATTAAAACGGTCGATGACGCTGGTGAGACCGTTGCGGTTGGTCAGCGCGGAGAGATCTGTATCCGCGGCCCTCATGTTATGAAGGGTTATTGGGGAAAGCCCGAGGCGACGGCTGAGGCAATAGATAAAGATGGATGGTTCAAAACCGGTGACATCGGTATTATTCAAGAAAACGCTCACTTGAAAATAGTTGATCGCATCAAAGATATGGTTATTGTCTCTGGCTTTAACGTCTACCCTAATGAGGTTGAAGCGGTTATCTATGGTCACCCTAATGTGCTTGAATGTGCGGTTATAGGGGTTCCTAACGAGTTAACCGGTGAAGCAATTAAGCTGTATCTCGTGAGCAATGATGACGCTCTGTCTGAAACTGATATCATTGACTTTTGCAGAGCTGAGCTAACCGCTTACAAAGTACCTAAACAGATTGTATTTATGCATGATTTACCTAAGTCTCCAGCCGGTAAGGTGCTGCGCAGAGAGTTAAGAGAAATGAGTCAAGAGGCTTAGCGATAACATGAATTTTGATTTTAAAGCCGTACCTAAGATCCACTTTGCGCCGGGCTGTAGTGTCAATATGGCTGATGCCGTTAAAGCCTTGGGATTTACCAACCCTTTCATCGTTACCGATAAGGGAATTTTGCAACATAACTTACTCGACAAAGCGTTGGACTCGTTCAATCGAGCGGGTATGGGCTACGCTATCTACAGTGAAGTTCAAGCTGACCCGCCAGAAGATAATGTAATTGCAGCGGTCGAGCTCGCTGTCGACAAAGGCTGCGATGGCGTGATTGGTTTTGGTGGTGGTAGTTCGATGGATGTCGCTAAATTAGTAGCGGCACTGATGTCGGGCGATCAGTCTCTGCAGCAGATGTATGGCGTCAATCAAATCACTACCTCGCGAGTACCGTTGATTCAAGTCCCAACAACCGCGGGGACGGGATCTGAAGCCACCGCAGTTGCCATAGTGACTACTGGAGAATCGACTAAGGCGGGTGTGGTAAGCGATGTTTTGTTTGCCGATACGATCATACTCGATCCTGCGTTGACTCTCGGTTTACCAGCACCCGTGACCGCCGCAACCGGCATTGATGCGATGGTTCATGCGATCGAGGCGTTTACTAGCAAGCGGCTTAAAAATCCAATTTCGGATATGTTAGCACTTAAAGCCTTGGCGTTAATTTCATCGAGTATTGAGCGCGCAGTTGAAAATGGAGCAGACTTGAATGCCCGCAGTGACATGCTTTTAGGCGCGATGTTTGCTGGCCAGGCGTTTGCCAACGCACCCGTTGGTGCTGTACATGCTTTGGCCTATCCATTAGGCGGTGTCTATCATATACCGCATGGTTTGAGTAACTCATTAGTGCTGCCTCATGTGTTGCGATTTAATGCGCCGGAGGCCGAACATCTTTATGCTCAACTAATGCCAGCAATTCTATCCGCTAGCAGCGAGACTGTTAAGGGTAACGCTTCTGAGCAATTAGCTAACTATTTTTCTAGCCTCGCTAAGCGGCTTGGTCTCGAAACCACCTTGCGAGAGTTTGGAATTGCTGAGACGGCTTTAGCGGGATTGGCAGAACAGTCTATGCTACAAGAGCGCTTGTTGATGAATAATCCACGTACAGTTTCGTATGATCAAGCTCTTACCATTTACCAACAGGCGTATTAGCCAATGAGTGATGCACGGTCGAGAGACAACTACGTTTATTTTAAAACTCTCAGTACTCGTTGGATGGACAACGATATCTATGGTCATGTGAATAATGTCACCTACTATAGCTATTTTGATACGATTGCTAATAGCTATTTAATCGAGCAGGGCGGTTTAGATATTCAGCAGTCTGCGAATATTGGTTTGGTAGTTGCCTCGAGCTGTGAGTATCATGCGCCTATTGCTTTCCCGCAGGTTATTGAAGGTGCGTTCAGGGTCAACAAGCTTGGCACTAAATCGGTTCAGTATGGGCTTGCGATGTTCGATCAGGAACACTCTGCAGCGTGTGCAACCGGCACCTTCACGCATGTATTCGTCGAGCGTGAGAGTAGAAATTCTATAGCGATACCAGAGCCGTTGCGCAGCGCGTTAACGCGGGCACTGATCGAACAATAACAATTTTAAACACGAAATTTAAGGAGAACATAATGGCTAAAATATTAACAGCAGACACATTGGCAAGCGCCGTAGGAGAAGAGATCGGTGTCTCAGAATGGTATCAAGTAACACAAGAAAACGTGAATAAATTTGCCGACGTAACCTCGGACCATCAGTTTATTCATATCGATCCTGAGAAGGCGGCGGAGACTCCATTCGGTGGCACCATCGCACATGGTTTTTATACCTTGTCGATGCTCTCCCACTTTGCAGGAACCGGCTGCGGTGTGGCCGTTGAAGGCATGACAATGGGGGTAAATTACGGTTGTGATAAGTTGCGATTTATACAGCCCGTGCGAGTAGGGTCGCGAATTCGAGGCCGTGCTGTGTTAACCGCAGCGGTCGAAAAAAAGCCAGGACAGTTCTTGTTTACATCACAAATGACGGTAGAGATCGAAGGCCAAGACAAGCCAGCACTGATTGCCGATTGGCTGACGATGGTGTTTGTTTAGCCACGGCAGTTTAGTACGTTATCTCGGCGTAAAACTTACCCTAACAATCAGAATTTAACAAAAAATAGGTTTCAAAATGAGTATTAATTTTAATGATCAAGTTGCCATTGTTACTGGTGCTGGAAATGGCTTAGGCCGCAGTCACGCACTAGAATTGGCTAAACGTGGTGCCAAGGTAGTGGTGAATGATCTTGGCGGAGCACGCGACGGTACTGGAGGTGGAAGCGAATCAGCGCAAGAAGTCGTGGCGCTTATCAAAGAGAACGGTGGCGAAGCCATTGCTAACGGTGCCAATGTCGCAGATTTCGAGCAAGTTCAGCAAATGGTTGCTCAAACTATGCAGCAATGGGGGCGTGTTGATGTGTTGGTCAACAATGCCGGAATTTTGAGAGATAAGTCGTTCGCTAAAATGGACATGGCTGACTTTCAAATGGTAGTGGACGTACATCTAATGGGTAGCGTCAACTGTACTAAAGCCGTATGGGATATCATGCGCGAGCAAAATTATGGCCGATTGGTGATGACTACATCGTCAAGTGGTATGTATGGCAACTTTGGCCAAGCAAATTATGGAGCGGCGAAAATGGCCTTAGTTGGTTTCATGAATACGCTAGTCCTTGAGGGTAAGAAGTACGGCATTCATGTAAATACATTATCGCCGACGGCTGGTACTCGAATGCTTGAGGACATCATCGAAGACAAACAGGTAATGGAACTGATGAGCGTAGAGTCGGTGACTGCAGGTTTGATAACGCTGTGTGATCGAGATGCGCCCAACAGGACTATTCTATGCGCCGGTGCGGGCGGTTATGCAACCACTCATATTTATGAAACCGAAGGTATTTTTCTACCTAGCGCACAACAAACAGCTGAGAATGTAAGGGCTAATATTGATGCAATCAATAATCCCGAGGGTGAGAGAATTCTGACCGCTGGCTTTGAGCAAACCAACAAGTTCGTAGAAAAAGCAGTTGCTTATATTAAGTCTTTATAGCGCGTTTGTAATTCGGTTACTTTTAAAGCGTAGCTGACTAAAAGATTATCGAAACTCAATCTAACTGGATAGAATCTGACTGATTGTTATGTGTGTTATTAATTAAGCTTAACCAAGTCGTTATGCTTAAAGCTAAAAATGAGGTTGGTCGTTTGGCCAACCTCGAATCCACGTTTTTTTAATTACTAGAGTAATTTATTATTAGAGTTTATTAGTTAAAACTGATCTCGATAGGGAAGTCCATATCACAGGCAATGCCGTTGCACTTAGCGGGTTCAAATTTGGTGTTTTGTAAGCGACGCTGAATGTAATTGACGAGCTGCACGTTGCTATTGTTATGTACGGTAACCCCATTTACATAGCCGGCGCTGTTTACTTTTGCCGTAACACTGAGACCCTTGTCGTTGCCGAACGCTTGATTAGCATTGATTAATGGCTTGTAGACCGCACCAAGGCCTGAGGTTGGGAATGGTGGAGTGTCGTTGTTCCCTAAATTGTCGAATGTAGCTTTTACTAAGTTTTGCTGCTCACTGGTTAATGACTGAAAACCTTTGTTAAACGGAACGGACGATGTGGCATCGATAGATGGGATTCGACTGCCCACCGGAGCATCTCCCTTTAGATAAAAAACCTTGCTTGAATTAACCGCAGATGGGCTGTGTAAACCACCAGCGTGAGCGGAATTAATGCTGAAAATAAAAGCGGCTGAGATGGTGAGTAGTGTTAACTTTTTCATGATGGCTCCTTGACTAATATAGAGGTTAGTAACCGGACACCATTATTGGTGTCTCTGAAATCTTAGATGCGCAGTTTCAGAGAATGGATTCAGGAATTGTTAAATTTTATTTTCAGTCAATCACGTTTACCTCGCGTAAGGCACGCTTTAGTAAAATTATTGCTAAGCAAAATGCGAGGCAATTTCCTATTGCAACGCCGACAAAAAGCCCTTTAATTCCATATACTTGAGAGCCAAAATAGGCCAGCGGAAAATACAGAACAGTAAGTCTTAAAAGGTTTATGTAGAGTGCGATTTTGGGCTTACCTAAAACATTCATTGAAACGTTAATCAGGATTACGACACCGGATAAACCATAGCTGATGGGAACAATAACAAGAAATAAGACGATCGTTTCTTGGACTACAATCTCGGCTGAAAACAAAGCCGCGATAGAGCCCGAAAAAATCATAAGAGCGGCGTAAATTAGGAGTTGCAGAATGATAATGAATTTAAAACTTAGGCTTAATGCCGCCACTACTCTCGCGGGTTTCCCAGCGCCTAAATTTTGACCGATAAACATCGGCAAGGTTGCTGACATTGCGTAAACGATCATCAAACTGACCGCTTCGATGCGGCTACCAACACCGAATCCAGCGACAGTGTCGGTGCCAAAGCGAGAGACCAGGGTGGTTAGCATTGCGGCCGTAATAGGCACTATCGCATTTGCCAAAACGGCCGGTATGGCGATCTCCATCAGCTGTTTAAAATTACCTTTGAAACCTTCCAGGGCCGGTAGAGAGCGAAGTAGCAAGCGTTCTTTTACGGCGAGTTGGTAGAGGCCGATTATCGATGCCACCATTACCGCAATCACGGTAGCCAGCGCCGCACCTTGCATGCCAAGTTCGGGGAAAGGGCCTACGCCAAAGATCAGTAAGGGATCTAAAATAAGGTTTATCAGGGTCATACTTATGGCGATAATAGCCGATGTTTTGGTATCGCCTAATGCTCGAAAAGTACTCGAACAAACTTGAGTTACCATTAACACTACAGTGCCAAACAACCATATATGCATGTACTGATAAATATACGGCAGAGTATTTTGATCGGCTCCAATTAATAAAAACACCCTCTCTAACGTTAGGCTGAGAAATAGTGTTACTAATAGTGCCGTAATCGCCGTAAGGTAAAATCCATCCGTAATTAGCCTCGCTGCAAGCCCCATACGTTCTGCGCCTATAAGCCTTGAGGTAAGTGAAGAAATGGCCATGCCGAGACCCAGAGCGACGCTGGTGACAATGAAAGTTATTGGCATGATGAAGCCAATAGCGGCTAATTGATCGGTGCCTAGAAACGAAATAAAATAGCTATCGACAAGGCCGAGACTCATGATTGCCACGAGCGCGAACAACATCGGTATTGTCAGCCGAATTAAGGTCGGGCCGATCGGCTGCGAAATAATTTCTTCGCGGCGTTTAGAGGTGTTAATACTGATCTCCGATGAGCACGGTTAAGGCCGTTCTTGGTGATCGTTTTTTAGGCCTGGACGCTTTCTAGTGCGGCTCGAGCGTTGCCGAGAGGTATTCCTGCGGCGTGCGCTTTCTCAATCGCCTCATCGACGCTAATCGATCCCGTGGGTATTTGGCCTAACGCCCAGATAAAGGCTGAGCGCATGCCACTTCGACAATGAATAAGAATGCCTTGGTCTGTAGCATCTAAAACTGCTTTGAAATCGGCCACTAGAGCAGCGGGCAAGGGCTGGCCGTTGGCCATTGGCATATAGTGATAGCTGATTTCGTTCTCATTGGCTAACTTGGCCGCGTCAGTGGAACTAAATTGTCCGGCTTCTTCATTGTCGGGACGATTATTAATAATCGTCCTGATACCGGCAGCCTTTAGCGATTCAAAGTCAAGTGCGGTGATTTGTCCACCAACATAGAGATTGTTGTGAAGTTGCTTCATGAAGAGAGCCTCGGCTGACAAAATATCAGCGTTTAAGTTTGAATTTTTTTACTAGAAGCTTGAATTTATCAAAGGTTGGCTCGCGCTCACCTGAGAGCTCAGTATACCTCAAGCGGTAGTATGTTTGGGTAATGTCATTGATTTCTCCAGCCCGCTGTGGGAACAATGATACTGCGCGACTAGCGAACTCTTGAGGAGTTTCGCTATTTTCTTTAGTCATCTTAAAGCGTTTGAATTTTCGAATAAAGCGAAGGTATTGTGTTTGCGTTTTATTGCGTTTGATGCGGCGAGGAACGAGTTGCCAAAAGTAGAATAGTAATAGCGTTAAAGCGCTGGCGAGCATAATCACTATAAGTGCCGACACACTGTTTCGATGCTTCACACCTACTTTTTCTAGCAATTGGCGTTGTGTGTTGAAATCGTAATTTACAACCCACTTATTCCATTGATACGCGGCGTTCTTCCAGCTGTCTTTTAAGCCTCTCAGAGTTCTGTTGAAGCCGGTTGGGTTGAGACGATTTTCGAGTGCTCGACCGATGTTATTGCTACCTAGAAGTCCCGACTCCCATAGCTCCATTAGCGCTTCCATGCCGTATTTGATTCGTTCCGGGCTGATGCTGGCTGTCGGGTCTACGCGCAGCCACTGGTCATCGATCCATACTTCACTCCAGGCATGCGCGTCTGAGTAACGAACTTCAATAAATTGATCGTTATTAACCGACGTGCCGCCCTGATAACCGACCACCACTCGTGATGGCACGCCTAGCATTCGCATAATAACGGTGAAGGCGCTAGCGTAATGCTCGCAATAGCCTTCACGCGTATTAAACAAGAAATCGCTCAGCGGTTGATCTTCGTCTAGCGGAGGTGGCATTAATGAATATGAAAACGGGTTGTTTGCGAAATGTTTATAGACGCGATCAACGATCACGGTATCGTTTTCGGCACCGTCTCTCCATTGCTGTAGCAAACGTTGTAATTTTGCATTCGGCTTGCTGGTGAGTGCTAATAGATATTCACGATCACGTGGTGCTGCAAAACTTGAGACAAAATTAGTTGCTGATGACGCATTAGCGGTCGATGAGCCTTCATAACTAAACGCGCCTGTTTCGGGGCGAGCTAGATAAACCGAGTAGTCTGGCAGTGTTCGGCCTTTGTTCGCGGTTGAAATGTAATCGAGGTAGGGAAGATATTTGTCGTTACTCTTCTCGTGAAGAATCTGATAACGCCATTGTCCAACTTCTAGGTTAGATGATTGTTTGATTTCTTTGGCAGCAGCGAAATCATTGATATTAGGTTCGCTCACAATCCATTGAAAATTACTTTCAGTAGGCATTGTTTTGGCTCGCCAATACATCTGCGATCGTTGCGGGATATTACCGCCTTTAAACTCAACCCGAAAGGCCAGTTCATTATTGAATGCCGAGCTTGCCATTTCTCCAGCGACTAAACTGTCGCTTAAGGAGGATGCGTCGTTGGCTTTATCCGACGATGGTATAAAGCCAAAGTCACCGTGAATTCTAGGAAATAAGAAAAATAGAATAATGGCAAGGGGCAGCGCCCTAGCGACCATTGACGCGCTTGTTATTAAGGTTTTTTTAAGTGGAACCTTGGCTGGATTGGATATTTGAAAAAGAATAGAGGTTATCGCCAGAGTGTAGGCGAGCACTATAATAATGTTGAGGATCGACGAATCAAATAGAAACGACGAGGCGCCTAGAAAGTACAACAGCAAGCACACAACGTAATAGTCTCGCAGCGATTGTGATTCCAAAAACTTCAGTGCCACCAATAGAATCAGAAAACTAATCCCTGCTTGTTGTCCGTTCCAGCCGCCATAGACGTAAATCACCATACCTAGACTGGCGATGGTGAGTATCATCATTACAAGGCGCGGTGGTATCGATAGTTTACCGATGATAATGCTTGTTTTTAGTGCGAAAATAGCCAATGCAAAGAATGCAATTGAAAGATTGGCTATCTTAAAATGAACCAGTACCGCCACACCGATCAAGGCAGCCAGCTGCAGTAGTGTATCTCGCCTCGCCTCATGAGTGGGTGGCTGCGATGGCATGGGTGGCAGTTTGCTAAGCAGTAATTTTAAAGGGTTAGACAGTCTAGCCATGTTCACCTTCAGCAACGCTTTCAGCGTTATCACCCCATAAAGCGAGTACTCTTAAGCAGGCATGATAATGGTTTATTCCTTTATCGAACTCAATCGTGTGGCTGGGCATTTCTAACTGATACCGCTGACCGTCTTTTTCAGCATTAATTACCCAGTAGCAAAGCTGGCTTAAACGGTCTTCTAGGGCTAACGAAGAAGGCAGGTTGAACCAACTTAAATTGACAGAACTATTGCTATGGTTTTCATATTGAATTGAAACCAATTTTTGAGTCTTTGCTAGTGATGGCCAATGAATATCTCGCATTCGATCTCCATCTTGATAGTTTTTCATGCCCGCATAATCTTCGGCGCCAACTCGAACATTGGCACTGGCCGGCTCTTTGCCTAGGTTAGAGCCATCTTCGGGGAAAGGCACTAAGTCAAGCGGTTGAGGGTAGACTAAGCACCTTTGCTCAGAGATAAATCGTTTGGTCCAGCAAAAAAAAACGCCAATCGGATATAGCGAGCTTAGATTAACTGGTTCGCAGGGTAGGTAGCCACGCTGTATCGTCGGCAATTTTAGTTCAATTATTTGCTGTTCGCCGCCTTCGAGCGCGCTGAGCTGATGGAAGCCGCCAGCGATCAGCCACACGGCATGGCGTGGTTTACCACTGGGATTATACAGCGTGATAGGAAAGATAGCTGGCGAACCGAGGAATACTGGCTTGCTAGGATGGCTACCCATACTTAAACCAATCACGTTGTTGTGCGTGTAGACCATCGCGATTAGCCCAACTGAGACGAGTATGAATAACATCATAAAAGCCGATTGGTTGTCGAACTTGACGGCAATACCGAACAGAGCGGCAAGAACAAGAGCGTAGTACCAGCCAACACGTGTGGGTAAGATGTATAGCTCTCTGCGGCCGATAACAAAGTTAGACATAATTAATCTTGTTAGTCAAAATAAGGTTAAGCGATGAGATAAGGTTCTATAGCACTTCAACGCTAGCAACAATGTCATTCAGAGCATCACTAGAGCTACTTCCATCGTTACAATGCAATCTATGCGCTGCGGTGTAGCTTGCAAGTAATTTGATGTCGTCGGGTAGAACGCTATCTCGGCCTTCAACATAGGCAAGCGCCTTTGCCGCTCTTAGCCACTGTAGACCGGCTCTAGGCGACAATCCTGTGATGAATTTACCGCTATCTCTGGTTCGCGCTAATAGTGTTTGCAAATAGTCCACTACTGCGTCACTTGCATGTATTTGCTCAACTTGTTTGACCATAGCGGCTACTTCGTCAGCGTTAAAAACAGTTGCCGCATCGCTGCGATTATTGTGACCTAGAAGTAATTTTTTCTCAAACTCATCGCTTGGATAGCCCAAGGACAGACGCATCAGAAATCGGTCTAATTGCGACTCGGGTAGCGGGAATGTGCCGCTTTGCTCTAGCGGATTTTGCGTGGCGATAACAAAGAAGGGGTCGTTTAGGTGTAGTTGCCGGCCCTCGATCGAGACTTGCTGTTCTTCCATTGCCTGCAATAGTGCACTTTGAGTTTTTGGGGTGGCGCGATTAATTTCATCAGCGAGCAGTATCGAGGTGAAAATAGGGCCTTTCTTAAAATGAAACTTCTTGCTTTCCATATCAAAAATGGTCATACCAATAATGTCAGTAGGTAACAAATCACTGGTAAACTGAACTCGTTTATAGGGCAAGCCGAAAAGCTTGGCGAGGGCATGGGATAGGGTGGTTTTACCCACACCTGGAATATCTTCGATGAGTAAATGGCCACGCGCCAGTAAACACACTACCGCAAGTTTAGTGGCTAGCGGTTTGCCGAGAATAATCGAGTTCAGTTGGTCAAATAAAGCGTCCAATTTTTTCATCATGTATTTGTTTATCTAGGTAAGGGAATCGAGTTTAATTTTTTTATAATAAGACCATGAGGCTGCCACCTTAAGTCGTTTTTACGCGGCGACTTTGTTGCTATCAGCTTAATTTGGCGTTTTATTTTGCCGCCGCCGCTGTAGCCATCTAAGCAACGGTATATGGTGTTGGTTTTGGTTAATCAGGTTGTCTAATAATTCAATGTTGTGGCTTAGTCTCTGCGCCAATAGCGTTTGACCTCTGCCAGCACAGAACAACAGCTGGTCGCCGATTTTTAGTGGCATGCTTGGATCTGGAAGTAAATGACTCATGCTTCCTCGTAGCAATAATAATGGAATTCCTTCAGCGGCAGGTAACTTAGCATTCGAGCTTACTTGGCCAATTGTCAGAGATTGTTGACTGTCGATAAAATTGACTATTGCCGGTGCATTTTGTTGATCTATGAGCAAACGCCACGTTACAGGATCGCTATCGTTGGTTAAGCGACAAATTTCTGTGATCAAGTCATCAGTCGCTGCGTGCGACAGTGAACTTGAGTATTGTAAGAATTTTGTTACCAGAGGGCGTGAAATTATCGTTAGCACTTCATTGGCGACCACTTGACTGCGACGCATGATGTAATCGCAGTTAGCATGGATAAAAAGCTTATTGTTCGACTCTTTGCTAACACGGCCTATAGTGACTATAGTGCTATTTAGTTGTTTAGCGGTGATTAATATAGAAAGATTGTTAGCGTCGTCATTAGTCGCCGCGACGATAACATTGGCCGATTCTATACCCGCCTCTATTAGAGTATCGGCTTCGGTTCCTCGACCTACAACACTTCCTCTAGGAGCTTCAGTGGCCTCAAGATCGATATCAATGATTTTGATCTTAATGTGGTTGTCACTTGAATAATGTTCGACCGCTTTACCGAAGCGACCGTAGCCGCATATTATCCAATTACCGGCCGGCAGGCCTTCGTGCGTTATGCGCTCATTTATGTGCTCGGCGCTATGTTGATTAATAAACCAATTGTGAATTCGATGAAGCGCGGGATTGGTGGTTAGTAAGCTTAGGCGTCGACCAAATATAAGGTAGGGATTAATTATTGCATCGGTTCCTACTGAGGCCATATTGTCGGCTTCATCTTCGATTTCAGAGCGACAGATAACCGGCACGTTAGGGTTTATCAGTTTACTGGCGACGGCAATCTGTAGGTTAGTGTGATCTTCTTGAGTAACAGCGATAACGCCACGACAGCAAGGATGATTAATGCCGGCGGCGAGTAAATTCTCTGGATCGGTGATGTCGCCGCTGAGGACGATAGCCGGAACGCCTAGTTCCTCAAGCTCTAGGCTATGGAGACGGTCTGAGTGTAGATCAATGATCACCGCCTGGATACCAAGCTCCGACAGACCTCGTACAATAAATTGCCCCGTTTCACCATAACCGCAAATAATGTGAAACGGCAGGTCGATACGTTTGATGCTGAGCCTAAATGCGCGCTGTGCAACAGCACCAACGAAGGTATCATCTTGCAGCAGTCTTAAGACATTACCGATACCATATAGCCAAGCAAAAACTGAAGTATAGATACAAATCAGAACCCACGCTCTCTGCAGGTCAGTGAACGGGTAGGGGATCTCACCAAAACCAATTGTTGTACCCATAAAGCTGACAAAATAAAAGGCATGAAAGAAACCCATGCGCCATGGTTCGCCACTAGGGTCCTCACCAGGTATCAGTGTCATGCCGAGGGTCGCTATCGCATAAACACTGATTAACACGATCAGTGGAGTGCGCATACGGCGAAGTACTAAAAAGAAAATATCAGACATAGTGTGGTAGCGAGCTAGTAAGCTTTAAAACCACGCTTACTTACGTATCTGACTGGTTTCGATGATTAGCAATATAACCGATAGCAAGTTGGCAATAAGAGCTCCTCCGGCTAGTGATGTTACGGTCGCCATGGTTGTCGGCGTTATCGAACCACTGCTAAAGGTAGATATACCCCAAGTGATTGCCGCGGCGATGAGTAGCAGGTCGACGACTAAGCTAGACGCTAGAACGGTTGAGCCGAATTGTGTTCGATCGCCAAACTTCATTACCGTGCAGATCAAACTAACAACCAATGCCGCAAATAATTCATAGATATTGTGATGAGATACTCGGGATATCTCACCAATAAAAAAACTAAAATTCAAAGATAGGGCTAAAATAATGAAGAACGCGAAGATAACTTTTTCGAGATTCATGCAAGTTTCCGATTGGTCTGTGTGGTTTAAGTGATGCAAAAGTGGCTTTTATGCACACTATGTTAAAATAACGCTGTAGTTTTAACACTCTAGCAGTGAGGGTGAGCTTAGCACAAAATTTATCAGGCTATAAGTTGGCTATATATGCTGTGAACGACTCTTATTCGAGTAAGATGTATGATGTTTTTTATAATCCAAAGAGCTACTCTAGCGGTTGCTCGAATACCTAAAATTGTATACTATTCGCGCGCTGACCAAAGCTCGTATAGAACACCGTCAAACCTCAGCCTTAAGGGCGTAGGAGATTGTCGATGGGTTACTTTGTAAGTCGTAACTTGGCATTTTTGACCAAGCTTTTGTGGGGTGTAAAAACCTAACTTACGTCTATAGAGTGGGGTGGCGACCTTTAAGATGAATTAGCAGCGGCCTGCTGAAAGCTAAAAAGGCAATATATTTCTTTTTTATAGCTATGCTTCTTTAATAGCCTAGCTATAAAGACTTTAAGTAATAGTTTAGAGCTTCAAAATACAGAACGTGGTGAGGTAATCATTGTTTTTTAAGATAAAGAAAGGGTTGGATATTCCTTTAAAAGGGCGCCCAGATGAGCGTATCGATATTGTTAATCCAGTCAGCAAATCCGCCGTTTTAGGCAGTGACTATATTGGCTTAAAGCCGACTATGCTGGTGAAAGAAGGCGATTCAGTGAAAGCCGGCACACCACTGTTCGAGGATAAGAAAAATCCTGGCGTGGTTGTGACTTCTCCTGCATCAGGAACAGTCTCTGCGATTAATCGAGGTGCAAAACGCGCCTTGATCTCAGTGGTTATCGATGTTGAAGGCGATCATAGTGAGGCATTTCTTATTGAGGACTTAGCTTCTATAGACGCTGATCAGGTTCGAGAACTATTGATTAAGTCTGGTTTATGGGTGTCAATGAGAACTCGACCTTATGGCAAAGTGCCTGCGGTTGATGCCACGCCAAATTCGATTTTTGTCAATGCCATGGACACCAACCCGTTAGCCGTCGACCCCGCCCTAATTATTAATGAGCGTGCTAGTGATTTCGCCACTGGCGTCAATCTGCTTGATAAGTTTGGTGTGCCGGTCTATGTTTGCCAAGCAGATGGCGCGCAATTACCTGACTTTAACGGGAATAATGTTCAGGTGGCTAAATTTGCGGGTAAACACCCAGCCGGTTTAAGCAGTACTCATGTACATAATATTGATCCGGTAAACGGCTCGAAATCGGTATGGA
>JAWUZB010000029.1:0-8057 GCA_034110505.1 Gammaproteobacteria bacterium | reverse complement strand
CCAATTAGCATTGAAAAGATTAACCATCTCGTATGCGTTTAAGCCGTGAACGATGACTCCGACGGTCCCGCCAAGCAACCCCCAGATCACAACACTATCGTCAAAACCTTTGACCACAATAATTGTTACGGCAAAAATTAGGTACATAGAGACCTCAGCAGTGGCTTTACCGATATTGTCAAACGTCGCGAGTTGAACCTCAAAGGCCGCTGCTAATGATTTTTTTGACTCTAAACTCGGTGCTTGACCACGTTCGATTGGTTGAATGGTTCTAACATTCAAGGCCGAAATATGAGCCAATTGCTCCTGCGACCAGCCTCTTTGTAATCTAAGTTTTCGTACAATCATTATTAACTTACCTTCTTGGTTATGAGCCAATATTGTTACGCGACAGAACTCTTTATAACACCACAAAAGCACGGCATCACCCCGACAAATGTCCGACAATAAGCCATATCATTAAGTGCTAAGACCCCTAAGCGCAGCCAAAGGACTAAATGCGACCTGAAGTTATCTCACGACTAATATTCAAAACACCTCAACACATTCTCTTGATTAGCATCGCCGGATAACACTAATTACTCCTTAACTTTCTAGATCGATACTCTCAGCATGTTCATAGAGTCGATCAATTAAGCCGTCAAAGACTTCTCGTTCTTGTTGATTAAAGCACTGCTGTAAGCGCTCTTCATAATCGTATGACACTGGCACCACTTGTTGATAAATCTCTGAACCGGTCTTGCTCAAGGTTAAATTTTGACGCCGACGATCAGACGCATCTACTTCTCGACTTACTAAATGACGCGCCAAAAGCTTTTGTAGCGCTCGGCTGACAATCGATTTCTCTATTTGAATTTTTATCGATACTTCGTCAGCCGACGCGCCTGGGTACTCTCCGAGTACCGCCATTATTCGCCAGTCTGTAATCGACAAGGCAAATTTGTCTCGATAGGTCTCGGCAACGATGCCGCTGATGCGGTTAGACAGAATCGATAAGCGATAGGGCAGGAAGCGCTCAAGTGTCAGAACAGCTGGATGTTTAGAAGACCGTTTCGGCATGTTTGCATTTAGTTGTGATTACAACTATATTGGTTGTTATAACAACTAGTTTAAACCATTTCTAAGCGAGACCCTAATGTCTGATTTATTTGAAAACCCGATGGGCTTATGTGGCTTTGAGTTCATTGAATTCGCCTCCAACACACCCGGTGTACTTGAGCCTATTTTTGAAATGTCGGGCTTCACCAAAGTCGCCCAACATCGCTCTAAAGAGGTTCACCTTTATCGTCAAGGCGATATCAATTTACTAATTAACTATGAGCCGTCGAGCAATGCTTACTATTTTGCTCAAGAGCATGGCCCATCGGCCTGCGGCATGGCATTTCGAGTTAAAGATTCGCAAGCCGCCTATGCCCGCGCACTTGAACTGGGGGCACAGCCAGTCGACATCCCCGTTGGCCCAATGGAGCTACGCTTACCGGCGATTAAAGGTATTGGTGGCGCCCCCCTATACTTGATTGATCGCTTTGAAGAGGGAACCTCTATTTACGACATAGATTTTGAATTTATTGACGGCGTTGAACGTAAGCCAGAGGGCTGTGGTTTTAACGTTATCGACCATTTAACTCATAATGTCTATCGCGGACGCATGCAATACTGGGCTGACTTCTACGAGCATTTATTTAACTTTAGAGAGATTCGCTTCTTTGATATCAAGGGCGAGTACACTGGACTAACATCGAAAGCCTTATCGGCCCCAGACGGCTTAATTCGTATTCCGTTAAACGAAGAAGCATCCAAAGAAACGGGTCAAATTGAAGAGTTTTTGATGGCCTATAATGGTGAAGGCATTCAGCATATTGCCTTCTCATGCGATAACTTAATAGAGTGTTGGGACAGACTAAAAGCACGAGGCATGCCGTTTATGAGCGCACCACCAGACACTTATTATGCGATGCTTGAAGAACGCTTACCAAACCATGGTGAACCAATTGATGCCTTGCAGTCGCGTGGCATTTTGCTCGACGGTAGTACTGAGAACGATGACCCACGCTTATTGTTACAGATCTTTTCCGACACCTTAATTGGCCCAGTCTTTTTTGAGTTTATTCAACGTAAAAAAGATGACGGTTTTGGCGAAGGTAATTTTAAGGCCCTATTTGAATCAATTGAGCGCGACCAAATTGAGCGCGGCATAGTTGGTGGAAAATAGTTGGTGGAAAATAGCCGCTTGAACATAGGCAGTCACCTTGCCGCAGCCAATCCTGAAAGAGTAATAAGAGAGAATTCATGCTTCTACTAAACGAAACACATCAACCAGAATTACGTAGTTGGGTTGAATCGGCTAACGATAAGGAAACCGATTTCCCGATTCAAAACCTACCGTTTGCGATTTTTAAACGCAGGGGTAGCAACGAGAAATTTAGGGCTGGCGTGGCTATCGGCGAGCACATTGTTGACTTACAAGCCGCGCATAAAGCAGGCGTCTTTAGCATGTCGCTAACGCCTATGCTTAAGACCTTATATAAGTCGAAGCTGAACCCGTTTATGGCTTTGGGAAAACAAGCTTGGTCTGAGTTACGTCTAGAACTCTCACGTGCGCTACGAACTGATTCATCGCTACAAACACAGTTAGAAAACTGTCTAGTGCCGCAGAGCCAAGCCGAATATAAGCTACCCGCTCGTATTGGTGACTACACCGATTTTTACACATCAATTAACCATGCAACTAATATTGGCAAGCTCTTTAGGCCCGACAACCCATTGCTGCCTAACTATCAGTGGATACCCATTGGCTACCACGGGCGAAGTTCATCAATTGAGGTTTCAGGGCATGGCTTTCACCGGCCTAAGGGACAACTAAAGGCGCCTGATGCCGATGCTCCTATTTTAGCGCCCTGCAAACGACTCGACTATGAATTAGAAGTTGGTATTTATATTGGTAAAGGTAATGCCTTGGGGCATTCAATCGATATTGACGAGGCCGAAGATCATGTGTTCGGCCTATGTATGTTTAATGACTGGTCTGCGCGCGATATTCAGGCCTGGGAATATCAACCACTGGGCCCATTTCTATCCAAAAGTTTTGCCTCCACTGTGTCGCCTTGGATTGTCACTATGGAAGCAATGGCTCCTTACCGTCAAGCATGGTCTCGCCCAGCTGACCACCCTCAGCCTCTAGCGTATTTAGAATCACACGATAATCGCAACTCTGGCGCAGTAGACATGCACCTAGAAGTGTTATTGCAAACGGCTAAAATGAAAGCCGACGGTCAGGCCGCTGAGCGCATCGCCTTAAGTAACTTCAATCAATCGTATTGGACCATTGCGCAAATGGTGGCACACCATTCAGTTAACGGTTGCAACCTAAAGCCAGGCGACTTTTTTGGCAGTGGCACACAATCAGGCACGGCCGCTAATAGCTATGGTGCATTAATTGAGGCTACTAGCGGCGGCAAAAATCCGATTACTTTAAGCAATGGCGAAACCCGAGCATTTTTAGACGACGGCGATACCGTGACCCTTAATGGTTGGTGTGATTCTGAAGGTGCTCCTCGTATTGGCTTTGGTCATGCAACCGCGACAGTACTGCCAGCACTCGAGAATTAATATGAAAACTGAAGGAATTCATCACGTAGCCTATCGCTGCCACGATGCCAAACATACGGTAGAGTGGTATGTCAAAAACCTGAAAATGGACTTCGTGCTGGCTATAGCCGAAGACCAAGTGCCCTCTACTAAAGAGCCCGACCCTTATATGCACGTGTTCTTAGACGCTGGACAGGGTAACGTTTTAGCATTTTTCGAGCTGCCGACAAAACCGACCATGGGCCGTGATGAAAACACTCCTGAATGGGTGCAACACATCGCCTTTAAAGTCAAAGATATGAGCACCTTGCTTGAGTACAAAGCTCATTTGGAAAATAACGGCATTGAGGTCCTAGGGGTAACCGATCACTCAGTATTTCAGTCGATCTATTTTTTCGACCCGAATGGTCACCGCCTTGAATTAGCCGCCGCCGATCTTGCCGAGCAAGCTAAGCTAGAACGCTTAGATGACGTTAAGTGGCAGATGCTGGAAGAATGGTCAAAGACCAAACGTGCCCCAAAGCATGCCGATTGGCTGCATAACGCTGAATTTAAGGCCTTAGATTAAACGTGAAACTGACTACCTACTTTCGAAGTACCGCTGCCTATAGAGTTCGTATTGCGCTCAATTTAAAGGCCATCGAGCATCAGCTCCAGCCTTTAAACCTATTCACTGGTGAGCAAAAGTCAGGCGACTTTCTTAGAATTAATCCAGACGGTTTAATTCCAGTACTAGATACTGGCGTTGATGTGCTGACTCAGTCGATGGCAATACTCGAATACTTAGAAGAAACTCATAGCGAGGTAAGGTTATTACCTAACGAGCCAATAGATCGGGCTTTTGTTCGCGCCTTGGCACAAACCATTGTCAGTGATATTCACCCACTTAATAATCTGCGAGTACAGCAATATCTAGCGAATGAAATGGGTGTCTCTGCGGAGCAGAAATTGCAATGGTACCAACATTGGGTAGCAACTGGTTTTAGCGGTTTAGAAAAACGCCTAGTCCAAAGCGCTGGCCAGTTTTGTTTCGGCGATACGGTTAGCATTGCTGACGTTTGCTTGATACCACAAGTTTATAATGCCTTACGATTTGATTGCCCCATGGACGATTACCCTACAATTAATCGCCTCAACACGGCTTGCTTAAAGCTTGAAGCGTTTGATCGGGCGGCACCGCACAACCAAGCTGACGCGCAATAACTTATTCGCTATAACGACAGCAACAGAACCAAAGCAACCATAAAAAGAATCATTCCGGATAATCGTGCAAAGCCAAGAACAAGTAATCCAAAGCCTGCCATCGCATTTGCAACCTTTTGTTGCAACCCAAGACTATTCGCTCTACACCTCACGCGATCAAGCCGTGTGGCGTTTTTTAATTCATCAGCTGCGCTTTAGTCTAAAAGGTGCGGCGCATGAAACCTATTTTGAAGGACTGATTAAAACCGGCATTGGCTTTGAAAAGATCCCCCTTATCGAAGAAATTAACATGCGCTTAAATCTTCTAGGGTGGCGCGCTGTCGCGGTTGATGGCTTTCTACCGCCAGCCATGTTTATGGAATTTCAAGCGATTCAAGTATTAGCCATCGCCGTTAATATTCGCGCTTTTGAGCACATGCTGTATACCCCTGCGCCTGACATTATTCACGAGTCAGCCGGTCATGCGCCGTTCCTAATCGACATAGATTACGCCGAATTTTTACAACGCTTTGGCGAGCTAGGTATGCAAGCGATTGCCAACCAACACGATATGGATCACTACCAAGCGGTTCGTAACATTTCGATTGTTAAAGAAGATGTTAATTCAACTGCGCTTCAAATTGAGCAAGCAGAACAACGTGTTGCCGATATTCAAAACATCACAGTCGAGCCGTCGGAAGCCAATTTACTTGCTCGCTTGCACTGGTGGACGGTGGAATATGGCTTGGTAGGAGAAGTTAATGACTATCGAATTTATGGTGCCGGCCTCTTGTCATCCTTATCTGAAAGCCAGAGTTGTTTAGATGACAGTAAAGTCACAAAAAAAGCCTTAACCATTGACTCAATCAAAACCGCTTACGATATCACCGCGCAACAACCGCAGCTATTCGTAACTCAATCATGCCGACATCTAAGCCATGTGCTCGAAGAGTATGGCCGGCATATGTGTTGCATTGCCGGAGGATCGTCATCGCTATTAAAAGCCTATGAAGCGGGTTCAATAGTCACCGTGACAATGAACTCTGGCCTTCAAGCGTCAGGTAAGATTCGCCGAGTAATGTGTGATGCGGTTGGCAACGCGATTTACGTAAATACTCAAGGGCCAACTCAACTAGCGCACGAGAACAGCGAATTAGCCGGCCATGGTATCGAATATCACGCACAAGGCTTTGGCACCCCGATAGGGCGCTTAATCGGCCTAGAGCGTTGCTTATCGGCGTACAGCGTTGATGAGTTAGCACGTGATGGTATCGCACTAAACCAAGTAACGACTCTACGATTTCTGTCCGGCATCACCGTTAAAGGAACGCTGACTAATATTCTTCGTCGTCAGCAAAAAAATATATTAATGAGCTTTGCAGACTGCAGCGTAACCGATGTCGACAATGCGCTGCTATTCGACCCAAGTTGGGGAACATTCGATATGGCCGTTGGCGATTCAGTGATCTCTGTGAGTGGTGGATCAGCCGACCAAGTCGGCTTTCCAATGTATGAAAAGCCCTCCGTTAGCGCACACGCTCTGAAAACCTTCAGTAATTATGAGCAACAAATGTTTAAGCTTTACAACGACATCCGAACCAGTCGAGAAGAACCAAACAGCGTAAGTAACTTAGTTCAACGAGTGCTTGCACTTGCGTCGGTTGATTGGCTAGTTCTCTATGAAACTCTCGAGTTAGCCTTGAAGCGTCAAGAGCATGAGTCGGTTTGCGCGGAGTTGATTGATCGCTTAAAATCAGAGACCGGTGACAAGGCGATTTTAATTAACCAAGGCTTGCAGCGCTTAGAAATTTTGCATTAAGTTTTAGACCTATTAACGGCGCATTCCGTCACCCCCAATCACCACCTCGTTTTTCATAGTCGAGCATAAAAAAAGCCTGACATGGAGTCAGGCTTTTTTGATTCTAGAAAAATCAGAATACTTACTTCAAAGTAGCCTGATAACGTTCTGCTGATTCGATGATCTCTCTACGAGCCTCTTCTTTACCAGCCCAACCTTTTACTTTTACCCATTTACCTTGTTCAAGGTCTTTGTAGTGCTCGAAGAAATGCGAGATTTTGTCGAGCATTTCTTGTTGCACGTCACGGAAAGTAGAAACGTTGTTATAAAATTTAGTTAGCTTCTCGACGGGAACGGCTAGAATTTTAGCATCGCCACCGGCTTCATCATCCATTTCTAAGACGCCAATTGGGCGACAACGAACAACAGAACCAGTTACTAATGGGAACGGAGCAAGTACCAATACGTCTGCTGGGTCGCCATCGTCAGAGAGTGTTTGCGGAATATAGCCATAGTTACATGGGTAGTGCATAGCGGTAGACATGAAGCGATCGACGAACATTGCGCCAGTTTCTTTATCCACTTCATACTTAATTGGATCGCCGTAACGAGGGATCTCTACAACTACATTTACATCGTCTGGTAACGATACACCTGGGCCTACATTATTTAGAGACATCTAGGTCCCTCCGAAAGATTGGTCATGAAAAAGTTGCTGTATTATACTGATTTGGTAGCCATTAACAGCTGCACACAATAAGAAACACTAATAATTTACATTCCTTTTAAACAACCGAGGCAGACCCGAGCAGATTTTTTGTGAAGTAAGTTTAGTTAATCATCCAAAACCATGTGTTTTTGCATCGGTTTTAGTTATACAAAACTCGACTTACAGAGCCGTATCCAATTCACTTATTGCAACGACGTTTAACTTCGTTTGTCTATGCGAACAGGTAATAAAGCCTGCTTGCAGGGGATACATCGGAGGATAGTATATGTCTGAACAAGCGGTTCCAGCGTTACTTGGGGTAGTCGGTTTAGTAATTGCATTTGTCATCTATGGCGTAATTGCAAAACTTAAGGTGAACGACCCTAAAGTAGAGGCCATCGGCAAGCAAATTCACATCGGAGCCATGGCGTTTATGCGCCGTGAGTACACCATTCTTTTAGCTTTTTTAGTCGTACTTGCCATTCTCATCGGCATCTCTGACTTAGGGCTACATACCATGATCGCCTTTATTCTCGGAGCATTTTGCTCTGCGTTTGCTGGTTACGTTGGTATGTTCACCGCAACCAAAGCAAATACTCGAACCACTACCGCAGCTCATGAACAAGGGGCCGCAGCGGCCTTAAAAACGGCCTTTTATGGTGGTTCGGTGATGGGTCTAACGGTCGCATCCATGGGCTTAATCGGGATTGGAATTCTCTATTACTACTATGGTGGCGATCCCGCAAGCACACATACAATTCATGGTTTTGGTATGGGTGC
>JAWUZB010000028.1:0-9497 GCA_034110505.1 Gammaproteobacteria bacterium | reverse complement strand
TTTTGCAGACTCGAGCGCTTCGCTGACACGAGTTGGTGCTGTACCGCCAAAGTGAGAGCGTGCGTTAACAGAGCCTTCAAGCGTTAGTACATCATAAACGTCTTGTTGAATCATTGCGCCAAAGGTTTGCAGTTCGCTAAGACTGAGGTCAGATAATGGCTTACCTTGCTCGATAGCGTAATGCACCGTGCCACCTACAATCGCGTGTGCATCACGAAACGGAACGTCTAAACGCACTAAGTATTCGGCTAAGTCAGTGGCGGTTGCATAACCTTTAAGTGCCGCTTGGTACATAGTCTCGCGTTTGAATGTGATGCTTGGAATCATCGCCGCAAAAACCTGTAAAGAACGTGTCACCGTATCAACTGTATCGAAGATCGGTTCTTTATCTTCCTGGTTGTCTCGATTATACGCCAACGGCTGCGACTTCATGATCACCCACAATGCTTGCAGATTGCCGATTACGCGGCCACTTTTGCCACGTATGATCTCAGCGATATCAGGATTTTTTTTCTGCGGCATGATGCTTGAGCCAGTACAAAAGGCATCGCCTATGTCAATAAATTTGTAGCTCTCAGATGCCCACAGAATGATCTCTTCACACATTCGCGATAGGTGCATCATGATCACACTAGAGGCGGCGGCAAACTCGATTAGAAAGTCTCGGTCTGAGACAGAGTCTAGTGAATTGCGACTCGGTCTATCGAACTGCAATAGCTTGCAGGTCATATCACGATCTAATGGAAAGCTAGTGCCGGCTAAGGCAGCAGAGCCAAGAGGCATTACATTTATACGTTTGCGGCAGTCTTCAATGCGCTCTATATCACGCTCGAGCATCTCATTCCACGCGAGCAGATGATGAGCCAAGCTAATCGGCTGCGCCACTTGTAAATGCGGGAAGCCAGGCATGATCGTGCTAACTTCGTTACTCGCTGAGGTCAATAGACTCTCTTGTAAGGCCTTAATAAGAGCGACCACATCGTCACTCGCTTGACGCATATAGAGCCGTATGTCGGTAGCAACTTGATCATTTCTAGAGCGGCCGGTATGCAGCTTTTTACCGGCCTCACCAATCGCATCAGTAAGCCGAGCTTCGATGTTCATGTGCACATCTTCTAACTCAGTGGACCACTCGAACTCACCAGCGTCGATTTGTGCGCGAATATCAAGTAAGCCGACTTCGATACTATTGGCTTCTTGCTCCGAAATAACCCCTATTTTTGCCAGCATTTTACTGTGTGCAATTGAGCCTTGAATGTCTTCTTTGTAGAGACGTGCATCAAAGCTGATTGATTCGGTAAATGCTTCTACTAGCTGATTGGTTGGTTCGGTAAAGCGACCGCCCCAAGGTTTAGCACTTGGGGCTTTTGCACTAGAAGGTTTTGCACTGATGGGTTTATTACTGCTTGGCATTTTGGGTAACCGGATTCGCTTAATGTTGCTTTTAACTGAGGCGGGCTCGAGTTGGTTGGCAATTATAGCGTGAGGCTACTCATTTGTGCGAGCGAATGGCGAACTTAAGCGAGCCATTTATAGAAAAATTATCCGAAAATTAAGAGCTTATGATACAGTTCGAAGCCTACATTAAGACACCATTTGTATTTCATGAAATCCATTCGCATCGCAACGCGCAATAGTCCACTCGCTCTGTGGCAAGCGAATTACGTCAAAGATCAGCTGCAAAATGCCCATAGCGATTTGCTGGTTGAAATTGTGTCGATGACCACTCGAGGCGATCAATTACTTGATAGAAGCTTGATTGCTGCTGGTGGTAAGGGCCTGTTTTTAAAAGAGTTAGAGGTTTCATTATTGAATAATGAAACCGATATCGCGGTGCACTCTATGAAGGATGTTCCTGTGGATTTGCCTCGTGGCTTAGAAATTTCAGTGGTCTGTGAACGTGAAGACGCACGCGATGCCTTTGTTTCAAATAATTATCAGAATCTATATGCGCTACCAAAAGGCGCGAAAGTTGGCACCTCCAGTTTGCGCCGAGTGGCACAATTAAAAAACGCCTTTCCAAGTCTTGAATTCATTGAGCTACGCGGCAATGTTAATACTCGCTTAAGAAAGCTGGATAATGATGACTACGATGCAATCATTCTTGCCGCTGCAGGTTTGATTCGGCTTGATTTACACCATCGCATCAAGCAATACATCTCGCCCGAATTATGTTTGCCAGCGGTTGGTCAGGGTGTTGTTGGAATTGAATGCCGTAGTGATGATGATGTTACCAAATCATTGCTCGCCGCTTTACACAGCAAAGAAAGTGCCCTCACTTTAGCGGCCGAGCGAGCTATGAACGCTGGTTTAGAGGGAGGCTGCCAAGTTCCTATAGCGGGTTATGCACAAATTGCTAATGGAAAAATCCGCATGCGCGGTATGGTTGGCGATCCAGATGGGAGCAATGTATTGCGCTCCGAAACAGTCAGCACTACGGTCACTGAATCGAATGCCAGAACTTTAGGCGAACAAATCGCTGATGACCTGCTATTACAAGGTGCAGGCGAAATATTGGCAAGCGTCTATGACAAACCAATGCAGCTAAAAAAATTAAGTAAACCGATGGTTTTACTTACTCGTCAGCATCGCTATTTGGGAAATACCGCGGCAATATTACAGCGTTTAGATTTTCAGCCAACGCATGTGCCTACGCGCAGCATTGAGCCTGAAGACGGCTCTGAGTTGCTCGAGTTTTTCGGCAACTTAAGCCACTACACAGATCTTTTGTTTGTTTCGCGTAATGCTGTTGAGGTTGGCATGTCAATGATTCAGCAGCAAGGCGGTATGCCTGAGGGTATATGCGTGATGGCGGTCGGCGGTGAAACCGCAAAACAGTTATTTCGCTTTGGTATTAATGCGATGTTTCCAAGTCAGGGTAGTGGTGCCGAGGCGCTCTTGAAAGTAAGCCAATTGCAAAAAATGGATGGCCGCAGGGTTCTTGTGATCCGGGGCGAACAAGGATGGTCTTGGCCGGCAGAGGAAATGCGCAAGCGTGGAGCAACGGTCGACGAAGTTAGTTGTTATAAGCAAACTGTTCCTTCGACCAGCGCTGAACAATTATTAGAGGCGCTTGAGCAGAACCATCAGCTTGAAGGCATTTTCGTACACAGCTCGCAATCATTGCAACATTTGATGATCATCGCCGGCGATAAGAGTCAGCTAATTTTGCAAGCGACCTTGGTTGCGGGTAGTCAAGCTATTGCTGAGACGGCAACGTCATTGGGTTGGTTAGGCGCGATTCGGATTGCTGAGTCGCCGTCAAATAAGCATATGATGATGGCCTTCTCTGGCTAAGGTATTAAATCGCAATAGACAAAGTAAACAGCTGTCTAGCAGAATAGAAGGGCCGACCAGCCATATCGACAATTTTGTGCGTAACTGTCGAGCCATCTCAGTGTCTGCTATGTTAATCTTAAGCTTGGCTGGGCAGAGGCGCCACACCTTATGCAGCATAGCTGTTAAGAGGCTTTACCGCCGCTCGAGCTCTACCTGAGCAAATAAATTGACCAGCGCAATTGGCTAAGTGAAAACATAAATAGCTTGAATGCGCTCATATCAACACGAGTTATCTATCATGACCGAAACTGAAAAACCAAACCAAGCTGAAGAAGTGACTCTGACACAGGTAGTCGCCAGCACAATCGCTGATAAACCACTTCCTATTGCTGTCAAAAGCGCTGGCAAGGGTTTAAGTATTATCGCTATTTTGTTTTCAATTATTGCCTTAGGCCTTACTGGTTTTAGCCTTTATAAAAGCGAAATTGAAGGTCGCGATGACGATGCTAGATTGGCTGTTGAAATAGCTGAAATTGGTGGTAATGTTAGCCGTTTTGGCGATGCCCTCGCTAGCCTTCAAGGTGCTCAGAGCAACGTTGTTTCTAAGCAGCAGCTAACTACTCGCTTATTGCAATCTAGCAATGCGGTGGACTTGCAGTTTCGCGATGTGAAGCAAAGCCAAACCGAGTTGCTGAATGCGGTAACCAAGATTAATAGTGACCTAAGCAATGGCACCAACGACTATGTTGTAGCTGAAGTATCGCAGTTGCTGAAATTGGCCAATAATAGTGCTTTGTTCTCGAGTGATTCACGATCGGCGATAAAAGCGCTGCAGTTAGCAGATTTTCAATTGAAACAAATGGCTGACCCAAGATATTCACTTGTTCGCAGCAAGATTAATCAGGAGATTTCGCTACTTGAGAGCATCGAGCAAGTCGATATTGAGAGCGTTACAGTCAAGCTTAAGAGCTTAGCTAATAGAATTCCTTTACTTAAATTAGAAAACGATGCGCCTGTGTTAGGCGAGGTTGTGGTTCAAACCGAAGAAAATGCTCAAGGTTTTAAAGCGCAGCTTAAACAAATGTGGGCCGACATCGTTAAATACAATTCAGTGCAACGAATTGATCAAGCTCCTAAGCCGCTATTAATTCCTGAACAACGTTATTTTCTAAATCAAAACATTCAGTTGCAGTTGGCTAAGGCCGAGTTAGGCTTAGTGCAAAATCGAGCGTCTGTTTATCTTGGCAGTTTGGAGGATGCAAGCACTTGGATAAACCAGTATTTTGATTTGCGAGATGTCGATGTGATCGAAGTATTAGCCCAAATCAATCAGCTTAAAGCGATGCCATTAGCTACCCAGTTACCGACAATTTCAGAGTCTTATGGGTTGTTACAAAGCATTCGAGGCGGGCAATAGTTATGCGTGTTTTGCTACTCATTTTGTTTGCCGCGATCGTCGGCTATAGTGCATTTCTTGTCGGTCAGATAGAACCCGGTAATTACGTCAAAATCTATGCTGGTTCACTTTTAATAGAGTTGAACCTTCTGAGTTTTGTATTGCTGATAGTGGTGTCGGTTTTCACCCTCTATTTTTTGATTAGATTGTTTCGAATTGTTTGGAAAGCACCAAAGTCGTTTTCATCTTGGCGTCTTCGCAGCAACAAACAACGCGCCACTCAAGCGCTGGGCGCTGGCTATTTATCGCTGATCAAAGGTGACTGGCGAAGCGCTGAGAAAAGTTTAACAACTAAATCAGATTGCAGCAGCATTCCATACGTCAATTATCTGGCCGCAGCACAAGCAGCCCAAGAGCAAGGCCGTATGGCGCAGCGAGATGACTATTTAAATGCGGCGTTTAAAGCGGCGCCTAAAGAGCGTTTGGCGATCGGTTTGATTAAGGCTCGTTTACATCAGTCCGCTGGTCAATATCAACAAGCTGAGGCTACTTTGCTGGATATCCAAGATATCGGACAAAAGAACGCCCAGTACACGGCGATGTTACTGCAGATTTACCAACATACGAATCAATGGGCTAAGGCCAATGACTTACTCGGCGCCGCGCGCAAGCAGTCGGCTTTGCCAGAAAATGTGTTGGATGCCATAGCTGACCAAGCATATTCATCAACCTTAACTGATGCCGATAATAAAGCGGCTGCATGGAAAGCTCTACCACGTAACCAGCGCAAACGGGTTGATAATATTTTGCTCTATGCCACCGACTTAATCGAAAATGATCAGAGTGGCTCAGCTGAGAAGTTAATTAGAGCGACCTTAAAAAATCAGTGGAGTGAGCAATTGGTTGGTTTATACGGAACCTTGGACACTGATAAGCCAGCTAAGTTACGTCGTATTATTGAAGGGTGGTTAATGGCAAGGCCCGAAAGTGCCGAACTGAATTTAGCCGCGGGGCACTTTTCTTTACTAGAGGATAGCTTGGACAAAGCTAAAGAGTATTTACAACGAGCGATTGAGCTAGGTCAGTTGCCAAAAGCCTACTCACTACTCGGTCAGGCCTATGAAGCCAGCAATGACAGTGGCAAAGCGTTGCAGTTGTACCGCAGTGGCATGACTAACCTTGCAAGCGTCAATGAAAGCCGCTTAAGCAGTGACGGACAGGTAGCAAACAGCGCCCTGACGCCGATTGAAAGAACCTGATTAGCTATTAATTAATCGGTTTTACAGGCAACCTCATTCTCAACAATTTAGTCGGTTAATCGCGATCTATGCCAGAGCTTCCCGAAGTAGAAACCACGCTGCGAGGCATTGAGCCCTATGTCGACGGTCAAATCTTAACCGACGTAGTGGTCCGTAACGCATCGATGCGTTGGCCTATACCCGTTGCTGAGTTAAAGGCCTTGGTTGGCCAGAAGATAAACCGAGTCGAGCGTCGCGCTAAATATATTCTGATGCATACCGATAAAGGCTGTATTTTGCTGCATCTCGGTATGTCCGGTAGTTTGAAAGTGTTAGATGTGACTCAAGCAGCCCTTAAACACGATCATCTAGATCTTGAGTTCGGAGGTCAGAAAGTAATTCGACTGAATGACCCTAGGCGATTTGGTTGTTGCTTATTAATCAGTGAACCGGTTCATCAGCATAGGCTTCTTGCCAGCCTTGGCCCTGAACCACTTAGCGATGCATTTAGTGCTGAGCGTTTGTTTCGCTTGTCACGCGGTAAGTCGCAGGCGATCAAAAGCTTTATTATGGACAATAAAGTGGTTGTCGGAGTTGGTAATATTTATGCCAGCGAATCTCTTTTTAAAGCGGGTATTCTCCCCACAATTGCCGCTAAGAGATTTTCCCGAGCACATTATCAAAGGCTTGCCGATGAAATTATTGCGGTCTTGTCTAAAGCAATACGTGCCGGCGGCACCACCCTCAACGATTTTACTCAGGCCGACGGTAAGCCCGGCTACTTTGCTCAGCAGTTGCAAGTTTACGGTCGTGCCGGAGAGCCTTGTTACCAATGTGGTTCAGCGATTAAATCGAAAGTGATTGGTCAGCGAAACACTTTCTTCTGTCGAGCTTGTCAAAAACCATAAGCGAAACCGTTATCGGCATAATGGACTTGTGATTAATTTAGTGCCAGGCATGTTATCTTGACCTCAGTTTTTTACTGACTTGGCGATTTACATTGTCGGGCTAAGAACCTATTCTTTTGTCATTGCTTATAAACGGATCGGTGATATGCACTTACTTCTTCTGCTGCTAATTTTACCAATGGCATTAGCCGCTTGTTCTCAGGCCGACCCTATCGGCGACTCTCAAACAACTGACAATTCTCAATCATCCAATAACTCTGAAGTCCCTATTAATTCTGAAATACTTATGTCTGAACCTGTCTTCATGCGCTTAAAAAAACTTGATATTGCTGAACCTGTAGCAACTAAAGTACCGTTTAGCGCAAAGCATCACCAGCGCACCTTAAACGACCATTATCACTGGCTCAAAGACCAAGGCTATCCTGTCGTTGATGATCCTAAAATCATTAATTACTTAGAGCAAGAAAATGCTTACTATCAAGACTTTCTGAAACCTAATAGAGCCTTAGTTGATACCATCTTCGAAGAGTTTAAAGGGCGCACCGATGAAGAGGAAACCTCGGTGCCGTATATTTACAATGGCTATGAATATAGTTGGTTTTTTCGTCCTGGTGAAGAGTATCGAACTCGCAGCCGTAAAAGCCTGACAAGCGGTGAAGAAAGCATTTTCTTAGATGAAACAGCCTTGGCCGACGGTGCTGACTATTTTGTTATCGGCGATTGGGATATTAGCCCGGACAATCGCTACTTAGCGTATTCGTTTGATACCGCCGGCGACGAACGCTATCAAGTTAAAATAAAAGATCTGCAGACCGGCGACTATCTCGGTGATGTGCTTAACGATGTACAAGGCGAGGTAGAATTCAGTTCTGACGGTAAAGCGCTGATGTATGCGCTGCTAGAGCAAGATCGTTGGCATTCTAAAAAACTTAAGGTGCACACCATTGGCGCCGAGCAGAGCAGTGATAGAACGGTTTATCATGAAGATGACGACGGCTTCTTCATTGGTTTTGGTAAGACCAGCAGTGAAGACTTTATAGTGATCGCTTCGTCTCAAGGCGAAGTCCAAGAAAGTTATGCACTAAGCGCTGACTTTAAAGGAGAGTTGATTCAGATAGTGAGCCGCAATGAAGGCTTCACACAGAGGATTGATCACGCACATGGTGAGTTTTACATCATGGCAAACGACACACATAAAAACTTCCGCCTGGTAACGGTTAGCGATGAAAACCCGGTTAAGAAAAACTGGAAGACTTTGATTGAGGGCTCTGATGACTCCTATTTGCTTGGAATGCAAACATTTAAAGATTTTATGCTCATAAAGTCTCGTGATGTTGGTCTAGAAAAAATTCATATTCGCAATTATGCAGGTGATAGCCATGAAGTCGTGTTTCCTGAAGCACTGTTTACCGCAGGCCTCGGTGTCAATGCGGAATTTAGCCAAGACTTTGTGCGCCTCTCATATGAGTCAATGGTTACACCTGATACGGTCTATGACTATGATCTGGCGAAAAAACAGTTAACCGTTCGAAAGGTTCAAAAATTGCCATCGGGGTACGATAAATCCCAATATGAAACTAAGCGTGTGATGGCCACCGCGCGTGACGGTGTTAAAGTGCCAGTATCGTTAGTTTACAAAAAAGGCTTGAAGCAAGATGCTAGCCAGCCAATGTGGCTGTATGGCTATGGCGCCTATGCGGCAACCATTGAGCCTGCTTTTTCCAGCGGTCGGTTGAGCGCGCTCGATCGGGGCTTTGTTTACGCTATCGCCCACGTGCGAGGTGGCGCTATGATGGGCTATAACTGGTATTTAGACGGCAAACTTAAAAAGCGCAGCAACGCGTTTAATGACTTTGTCGATGTTGCTCGTTACCTAGTTGACGAAAAATACGTTGCCGCTGGCAATATCTCAATTTCAGGTCGAAGTGCCGGTGGCGAATTGATGGGCGCGGCAGTGATTCAGGATCCTGAGTTATGGCGCTCAGTCAATCTAGGTGTGCCTTTCGTCGATGTGCTAAATACCATGCTCGATGCTACATTGCCATTAACGCCACCTGAGTGGAAGGAATGGGGTAACCCCATTGAAAGCGCGGAAGATTATGATTTAATCGCTGCTTATTCGCCCTATGATAATATCGCTAAGCGAGCGTATCCACCGATGTTTGTAAGTGGTGGTATTAACGACCCCAGAGTTACTTATTGGGAGCCGGCAAAATGGACAGCGCGTATGCGTGAGCTTAAAACCGATGATAACTTGTTGCTTATGCGGATCAATATGGGCGCCGGGCATTTCTCAAATAGCGGCCGTTACGGTCGTTTAAAAGATTACGCTGAAGAGTATGCATTTATGTTTTTAGCACATGAGATATACGAATAGATAATCTATTAATAATCTAGAATTTCACATATGAACTTATAGATCTAGGTCACTAGGTCAGGGCACATCAAAAAATCATCTGTTTTTTTTGATGACTAAACATATTAGGGCTGAATAGTTAAAACAATTGGGACCTGAATAACGTTCAAATGACACCCTGTGAATTCAACAACCAAATGCAATTCTTAAAACAATCTGAGGAAAGGGTAAGTTGTCGTAAACTTATCCAATTTCCAAAGACCAATTCGAGAATTAC
This sequence comes from Gammaproteobacteria bacterium, assembly GCA_034110505.1. Classification (GTDB taxonomy): domain Bacteria; phylum Pseudomonadota; class Gammaproteobacteria; order Arenicellales; family Arenicellaceae; genus Arenicella. Next base: position 43 of record JAWUZB010000028.1, on the reverse strand, counting down.
ATATGGCTCAGGAACAACTTACCCAAAGTCAACGTTATCACCT
>JAWUZB010000027.1:0-18987 GCA_034110505.1 Gammaproteobacteria bacterium | reverse complement strand
TCTTAATCAGCAATCTCGCCAGATTAAAACTACGAGTATTATCGGCCGCGCCCGACTGACCTTCGGCAATACCGCATGGCTCACCTAGACAATCACTGGACAATGGATTGCTAAACACGTTGCCGACAATCTGGCTATTTAAGCGAGACATAATAGTGCCCCAATTAAGACTGACATTGCCATGACCACAGGAATAATTGGTAAATCCATTAGAGTTACAAACATTGCCAATATCGTTAACTGATGCGCGCTCGTGCTGAGAGCCTAAGTTATGACCGAGCTCATGCGCAAATACTGAGTTACAACATCGGGTAGACAAACGGGTTGAAGAAAATGCGAAGTTAGGGTTGTCTGCATTCACCCAGGCTACTCTGTTTGCACTAGAGCTGTTTGTAAACGATAACACTGTACCATATCAGCGCCAACTTGATCGCGTAGTGCGGCAACACCAGAAAACGCTCCAGTACCGTTAGTTACTTGGTCAAGAACCGCACCAACCGAAAGATTGTTATCGAAATTCAACTGCTGAGCAAGTGCCAAGGTAAAGGTAAAATTCACATCGCTGTCGCTCAATGAGGTATTGGTAAAGTTCAGTAGATCATTGATTTTGGCGGTTGGCGACATGAAGCCTTGACCAAACTCGGCAGAATAGATAATCAACATGGTGATAGTAGAATGCTCGTCTGATTTGCTCACAACCCCGTCTTCACCCTGATTGAGTCCCGCTAGCCGCGCTTTCTGAGCGGGTGTGATTGGTTCTATGGCAGGAATACCTTTACGCCTCGTGGGCGGCACTAAGGCGTCATTACTTAGATCTATCTTTACAAAATCTTGCTGTAGTTGATCGATTTAAATCAGTCCAAGTTGGGCATCAGTCGTAATTGTGTAGCTAACAGCCTCTCCGCTGATAGAACCATAGCTGGCGGTTTTATCACCGCTCATGGTGAGGCGATTACCGCTTGACGACTGAGCACTAAATGAATAACTGCCATCGCTATTGTCAACCTTCTCGGACACGGTGAACACTAGCGGCGAGGGTGTGCTAATAGATACGCTATCGCCAATGCCAATGATGCTGACATCTTGACTAAAGGCTAGGGTTTGAATGCTTGGTTCTGTTTCGAGCTGTTGCACTGAAGAGCTAATATCAGCGGCGTAAATACTCTGCGAATAAAGACCGTATAGAATCAGGTAAGTAGCGACATTACGGAGTCGCCAACTTTGGGTTATTGGGAACATAAGGGTAACTGTAGGGAAAGTTTTTCAGCCTACACCCAGAGCAATCCAGATGCACCAAGTTAGAACAAAGTTAATACTTGTTTATGTTTCACTTTGAGACCAAACTGGTGCAGCAAAAGAGGTTCGATTAGCCTAACTGGCCTACTACTTCGAGGCGCTTATTGGACTAACGTCATTTAAATAGTCGAGCCCTGACTCTGAATCATTACCATAATAGGCTCACAGTGCACTTGCACCGATACAATAGCTTTGATAACTTAATGGCAAATAACATTCTAGCTCTAAATAACGGATTTAGCTTCTCATGAAAAAACTCCTATTCGCATTACTCGTAATCATCATAATCATTGCCATCGGCCTATTTGTATTTGTCGGAAAGATGGATTCATTGGTCAAGGATGTAATTGAAACAGAAGGTAGCGCAGCACTGGGCTCACCGGTCAAAGTCGAATCTGTAGTCACCGACCTAAAGCAAGGTAGCGCCATACTTACTAACTTCACTATCTCAAACCCTGCTGGGTACAGAGCGGCAAATGCAATTGAAGTTAAATCGTTTAGCGCTAGCGTCGATTATCGAAACCAAATAATTAATCAAATTGAAATCAATAATCCAATCATTAATGCCGAGCAAAAGGGTCAAAAAAATAACTTTCAAGACCTATTACAAAATATGCCGGCAAGTGACGAAGAAGAAGCCGTAACCGAAGAAGGAGACACCGTAATCACTATCAAACAACTGGCATTGAGACGCGCGACGGTGAACCTCATTACCAGCGACCTTGCTGTCGGCGAGATGAAATTTGAACTAGGCGACCGCAGTTTTGTAATGGACGACTTTGTAATGAACGATTTGAATGGCACCGTAACTGAAATTTCAGATTTAGTGATAGCGCGTCTAACCTCGCATGTGTCAAGTCAAGTAAAAGGTTATATCCAGAATGAAGCAACGAGCATGGCTAAGGAACGTTTGTTAGAAGAAGCCAAAAATAAAATCAACCAAGCCCTAGAAGACAAGCTTGGCGGCAAACTCGACGTTGATCTGAATGATAACGTAACCGAAAAAGTCGGCGAAAAGCTTAAAGGCTTGAAGTTTAAATTCAATAAGGATTAGAACTTAACTCACAGGCAGTAGAAAACGGGTCGAGAGACCCGTTTTTATTGTCTGCAACATTATTTAAAAAGCGCTGGTGGGTCTTAAAATTCGCATTTTGCATCAAAACTAAGCGGCTCACCAGTACTCGGGTGCTCAAATTCTAAGCGGCTAGCATGTAAGCACAAACGGCTCGATAACTTGCGAGTGTTGACGCCATCAATAACCGCGGCGTATAAATCACAACCGATAATTGGCTGTCCGATGTGCTGGCTATGTAAGCGTAATTGGTGAGTTCGACCCGTGGTCGGGGTGAATAGCACTCTGGATAACTTAACGCCGTTAGCACTGTCGATCGATCGCTCAATTACTTTATAGTCACTCCGCGCTAACTTACCGGTCTGATGGCATATTTTTTGACGCGGAAAAACATCTTTTGCAATCGGTGCGTCTACCACACCCTCATCATTTGGCAGATGACCAAACAGCAGTGCAATATATTGCTTGAATATTTTACGCGCTTGAAATTGCTTAGTAAGATGCGCATTAGCACTTTTATTGCGTGCTAATACCATCAACCCTGAGGTGCCAAAATCTAAACGATGAGCCATCGTCAAACCAGGGTATTGCTGCACTAGTCGATAGTGTACTGAGTCTTTGTTCAATGGATTTTTACCTGACAAGCTTAGTAAACCACTTGGCTTATCTATCAGTAAGACGTCATTGTCCTCAAAAATTAGAGTGATTTCTTTGTCACAAAATGGAGCAATAAAATCATCGCCGTTCATTCAAAAGCCTAATAATCAGAGGGTTCACTTTCACTATCACGATCAAATTAATAGCCAATTAGAAACGGCTAGATCGGTGAACCAGGGGGCATTATGGGCACGCTAATTTGCTCGCCGCTGCCGTCTAGCTGAAGGCTTTCTATGCGTTTAATTTGATACCAGTAAAAGCTAGAGTAGCCTTCACTATTGTTCGACTTAGAGATTTTTTTAGACAATGCCCTTTTATCCTTTTCAAGCGCAGAATGAATTTCCGCCTTGATCAGGTTAGGCATGGTGTTGCTCTTCAATATATTGATGTAATTTGAATAGATTAAATCGACTACAGACTGATGCAACCTTGCCTGCATTCCGACATAACGCTTATCGACTACTGAATTATAAAGTGCCTGAGTCAGAGTGCGTATCGACGGCAATCTACTGTCAGCTGCATTTTGTTGCAACACCCGAGCTAACCGTTGCGGATGAAGCAAGCCGTTAAGCGTATGCTGAGCCGATGCTGACGCTAGGCTCAGCTGATCTAAGGTGGCACCAGTGTCGCCGTTAATAGACTCGCGCGTACGATAATTGTTGGTCGCCTTTGGTAACATTATAGAGACCACTTTAGTCGGCAGAGCTAGAAATTTGGGATCGAGAGTAGCAATCATTGCATCCAGCGCCTGACGCTGTTTGACGCCAGAGACAATCTCTAGACTTGGCGGCACCGCGGCATCACCTTTGCTCGAATACGCATAGTCGACACCGCCAATCCATTTAGCGACAGCCTGAATTTGAAAGCGATGAAAATAGTAAACAGGAACCAGTATTTCTTCTAAGTCAGACCAGTTTCGCCCGCTCTTTAGGTTGCTACTACCAAAGTTATTAAGAGCAATTTGACGTATTACCATCATCTTGTGTAACTCATCAACAGCATCTGCACCATTATCCCAGAGGCTAGCATAGGCATGCGCATCACCTATCGAGCGTGCATCCGCATCGCTGATGTAGCGCAAACCATTGTCATCATTTTGAGCAATCATCGTATTCAACTCGGCCAGCTCATCTTGTTGTTCAGAAAACACCGAATAGCCATAGGCGATAACCGCTTTATCCCATTTTCCAAGGCCAACAGAATAGGCGTTAGGAGCGACTATTTTTTGCTCATTGTTAGGGTCTATTTCAAATTGCGGGTGTGGGTAATCCATCACCGACTCACGACCGTAATTGCTCGCCGCAAAGTTATGCGCGATACCAATAGTGTGGCCTACTTCATGAGCCGAAAGTTGACGAATTCGAGCAAGCGCTAGGTCCATCAATGGTTGGTCGTCTTGGTTCTCAGAGAACGGAGCCATCAGGCCTTGTGCAATCAAGTAGTCTTGACGAACTCGTAACGAGCCAAGAGTCACATGACCCTTAATAATCTCGCCGTTGCGCGGGTCGGTGACGCCATAACCATAAGACCAACCGCGGGTTGATCGATGCACCCATTGAATGACGTTGTATCGCACATCCATCGGGTCGGCGCCATCGGGTAGTATTTTGACTTGAAATGCGTTTTTAAAACCAATCGCCTCGAAGCCTTGGTTCCACCAACTGGCGCCATCAATTAAGGCCGAGCGAATAGGGTCTGGCACACCAGGATCAACATAATAAATAATCGGCTCAATGGCTTCGCTTATTGCCGCCGTCGGATCTTTTTTGTACAAACGATGTCGACCGATCACTTTACGTTCAATATTTTGATTGATCGCTTGTGCATAATCTCTATAACTTACATCCCAAAAACCACTCTTAGCGATATAAGGTCGAGTTTGATAGCCCTCTTTCGGCAAGCGCACAAAACTATGGTGCATTTTCAAAGTAATGGCGTAGGGGTTAGGAGCCGTCTGCTTAACAAACTCACCGGGTTCGCTGCCCACTAATGTGATCGTAGCTTGTAACTCGGTGTTATCCGGAAAAGCTTTAGTTCGAGACAAATCTACTGCCGAGCGCGTTACATCAACGCTATAGCCCTTACCTTGCTTTTGCTCTGACAGAATACGACCGACACCATGAATGTCTTGCAAGATGAATTCGCTAGCATCAACCAGCACCCAATCGTTAGTGCCGTCTGAGCCCGAATCCTCCACCGTAAAACCCCAAAGCACAGAAGTGGCAAATGCCTCAGTAATCGCCTGTGCTTCTTTTACATTCTCGGTAACGGCTCGAAAAGCGGTCGGCTTTTGCTTCAAAAAAAGTTTATTCCCAGCGCGCTCGAAGACCACCAAACTAGTGTTGCCAAGCTGACCCCTATCTAAGCCAATATCGTTCGACCCTAAACCGCTAGGCAAGCTGGTTTGGTAGATAAAGTCTTGATTCAAGTTGTCTATTTTCAAATAGATCTTTGCTGATTTTGTGTCATACAGTATATCCACAAAGCCATCTTCAACTTGACTGCTAGATAATAACCCTTTGAGGCTAGCGGCATCGGCGGTAAAACTCGCCATAGCTGAGATACTGGTCAGTGAAACTATCGCTAATCGGAGTAGTAAACTTACTTTCATAATCATCATTCTCAAAAAAAGTTAAGACTGTTATCAGTTTAGATCTTTTGATAAACCTCAGCCAATTGTGACTTAGTTTTATGCCAAGAGTAATTTGCTTCAAAGTGGGCGAAATTTTTATCACCCATGTTCATCAATTGCGTATCGTCGCCGAGCAGATCGGCAAGTTGAGATGCCATCTCATCGACTGAGCTTGCTAGCGTTGTTTGGGCTGGTAGAAAATCTCGATTATTTTGACTATCAAACGCCAACACAGGCAAACCACAGGCTAAATAATTGAGCATTTTGCCACTGCCCTCACCAGCATCACTAAATTTTGGGTCAATCGCGATATCCGCTAATTGAAGATAACTTGGTAGTTTCTCAAACGCTACTTGGCCGGTTAAGGTTGATGAGCCTGTGAGGCCCTGTCGGCTCAAGAAAGTCTCAAGCTCAGTTAACGGGTAACCAATGATCAAAAAATGTAGCATTTTGTTGTGTCCACTTAAGGCCATTAATTGCCTGAGCTCGGCAAGGCCCTTGCTCTCAAGCAATGCCCCAGAGTAGACAACTATTTTTTTGTCCTCAGGCAAGCCGATGTCACTTTTAAGCTGCCTACTAGCATCGCTACTAAGGCGAGCGGTAACTCGAGCGCCATCTTGAACTAGGCTAATCTTGGCGTCGCTTAGCGTAAACTCCGTTTTGATTTTCTCTAGCGAATGCGCTGAAGAACAGACGATAGTCTTAGCAAAAAACATGAGGCAAGATTCGACTGCCTTCACTGGCCATCTTAGCCAAGCATTTTTTTTGAAACTACCATGGGCTTCTAACTCGCCCAACAAGCTGCCTTGCATATCAGCGACTAAGGGGATTTTTTTCCAGAAAAATAAAGCCTTAGCAACTAAGCCGATCATTAAACCTTCATGCAGATGAGCGTGAATAACCTTAGGCTTAGTTCGTCTAATTTCGGCTACTACTAGCCAAAGCAATTTCCAATCAGCCCACAGCTTGAACTTACTCGGGCCAGCTTCGGTCTTAGTGTAATTTTTTATCACAGCAGTGCGTGAGGTTTTAACACTAGGGACATCACGACCGTGGTGATAAGTGCAGACTAAGTTTTCATAACCAAGTTCAGCTAGGCAATCGACAATACCTTGGATCCGAATATGACAGCCGCGGTCGGCAAAGAAAGGTGTCGGCGCAATGTGTAAAACTGTTTTAGAACTCACCGGCGGCTATCCGTTAATCGCTGCTTGAGTTTTATTCATGCGTGTAGAAGTAACCTTCAATTGACGCTCTAACTCTTGTTTTGACCAAAAGAGCTGGGCGGCCATTACACCTGCGATAGCCAATAATTCCTCTGCCTGCAGACCCAACAACCCTAACGATGTTCGGCCAAATACAACGTCATTAAGTGTCACCGCTTGTTCGTTCACGATTGCCCAAACTACCTGTCCGATTAAGTCGGGCTGTGTTGAACAAATAGTTTTTTGTAAGTCAGCTTGCTCATTGATGCTGGTCAAAAACATATCGATATCACTACCATATGACATCAATAGATGATTAATAGTCTCTATCGAGTATTGATCTTTATATTGCTCTAATTTAGTCCGCTGAAGCTGTGCAAAACTAATGTAGTCACTGCCGCGTAATTTCCGTCTTGTAATGGTTTCATTTGAAGTCGATCTGTCGCCGCTAAGCTTTCTATTTACCAGCTTCATGGTTTGCGCTGACACCTTTCGCCCAGTGGTATATTTAGCACCAAGAGCGGTTACTAAACCATCGACATGATTGGTGCTTTGATGGTCAATAATTTGATACTCACCCGAGCCTTGGTAAACCGTACTTCTAATATTATTTGTACGAAAATCATATAACCCGGAATAGCCGGAAACCACATCTTCACGTTTTAATTTTGCTTGCGGCATAGCGTCGTTTATGGCATCAATCAGCTGCTCAACATGCTCCGCTTGCAGTGAAATATCACCATCAGCGCTGTCTATTTCATTGTGACTTGTACCAATCAGAGAGTAACCTCTCCAAGGTATCGCAAACACGTGCCGACCACCCCTGTCGATTTTAGAACCGGCTTGATGCTTAGTGGTCAACGCAATGGCATGATCACATATCTGTCGGGTAACGATGTGCGAGCCTATCGCGAAGCTATTAATACGTGGTGCTGTTTCGGCATTTCTGAGTTTACTATTGAGTCCATCGATCCAAGGGCCAGCGGCATTTATCACCAAACTTGAATTAATTTCGAATTGATTGCCATTAAGTTGGTCGCAGGCAACAACACCGGTTACCTTACTCTCATCGCCTAAGAATTCGCTGGCGGCAACATAATTGTGAACTTCAGCGCCAAGCTCTCGAGCGGTTTGAATAATCGCTAAGACCATGCGTTCGCTGTCTATCATATGGCGCTCATTAAACACCACGGCACCGGTGTGCGGCTCGTTCTCTAAGTCACAAATTTTGTTCAACTGTTCGACACTGATCGAGTGTGTGCCGCCAAGCCGTTGCTCTTTTGAGTCAATCACGGCATTTTGGCCCAAACAAAGAGTTTGATAGGCCAGCATTCCACAACTCAAAAAGAACTTAGAGCGTTTAAAGTCACTATATGTCGGCACCACAAATGGCACTGAATTAGAAAGGTGTGGCGCTGCATAAATAAATTCAGCACGCTCCATTGCCGATTCACGCACCTTATCAAACTGCATTTGCTGTAAATAGCGAATGCCACCATGTAATAGTTTAGAAGATGCGGCCGAGGTCTGTGAGGCGTAATCGGATTTTTCTATTAATGCCGTTTTGTAACCTTGCTGTACACAATGTAGCGATAACCAAGCACCTGTTATTCCGCCACCAATGATAACGACATCAAATTTTTGCTCACTTAATTGACTTAGATCGCGCTTAGAGAAGGTCATTTTCTTGATACCAGGCGATGGTGCGTTTAACGCCCTCTTTGGTGCTGATCTTCGGCGCATATCCAATCATCTTTCTGGCTTTGCTATTATCAAAAGCACGAGACTTGGCAAAGAATTCAACTCGACGAGTGTGCAGTGGAGGGTCGATGCCGAGTGGCTTGCAAATGCTCTCACAAATCTTTGCAGCCAACATTAAAGGGCCAATAGGAGGCGCAAAACTGGGGGCTTTGACACCCAGCTCTGCCGCGATCATGGCGCTAAGTTGCTTTAATGTGCCGTACTCATTGGAACAGAGAATGAATCGCTGCCCTGCCGCATTCGGGTGCTCACCACAGAGAATGATGCCATCGGTTAGGTCATCTATATAGGACAAGTGATACAGGTTCTTGCCACCACCAAATAGTGGAAAAAATCCGCGTTTAATCTGCTTAAACATCTTCAATAAACGCATGTCGCCGGGGCCATAAATTGCCCCTGGGCGAAAAATTGAGCCACATAATCCAGCGGCCATAGCCTTCGCGAATAGCTCTTCTCCATCGAGTTTAGTGAGCTGATAAATATCACCTGGGTTAAACGGAGACTCTTCGTTTGACGGCAACTCCTTAACGTCACCATGTACGCCAATGGTTGAACAATGAACCGTGCGCCCGACCTTCTGCTCTAGAGCCGCGTCGACAACATGCTGAACACCAGTGGTATTAACACCTTGGTAATAAGAGTCGGGATGACCAGCGGTTCGATAAACAGCGGCTATGTGGTAGATAATGTCGCAGTTCTTAGCGGCGCTAATTACCGCCGCTCGATCGGTGATATCGCCATAGGCAAGTTCAACGCCTAAATCTTCAAGCGCTTGTGTATTACCCGTTTTACGAACCAGGGCAACCACGTGATTACCCTGCTCTACCAACTTTCGTGCCAACGCACCACCGGTAAAGCCAGTGGCCCCAGTAACCAGTACACGCTTGTTATTTTCAGTCATAAGCCAATCTAATACTATTTCGCAATACCAGCTAGTTTAGCGTGCCAATACTACCTTTGATGTCGAGATGGTAACTCAAGAAAGAGAGTATTTATACAGCCTTGTACTAATCAGATTCAAGCACTTCTTCCGCCCTCGCGCCTTAAAAAGCAGTTGCTAAATTACTTCTAGCTGATCAGGCTTGTGCATGAACAATATGGCAAGAACTACTAACATAAGCGGCCATATAGCGATCAATGCGGGGCTAAAAATAATCGTAATTTCAATAATACCTTGAATTATTGCGACGATTGCCAGCGTTTTTAAAATGCTTGAATCATTATCAGAGTTTTTTAGTAGTAATACACCCATCAAAATATCAGCGACGCCGAACACCAATAAACCACCGACGCCAATGGTGATATTGGCATTGATTACAAACTTATGCACGCTAAGACCGAGGCCATCGCCAAAGACATCCATGACGAGGTCGAGTGCCGCCAAAGCAAAGAAATAAATCGCGCTACAGACAATTAAAATATTCAACGGTAAGTTAACGCCTGAGAAGCCGTATTGCTGATTCAACAAGCGCTTTAAACACAGGTAAACGTAAACAGTCAGCAGGCCGACAAACACAAACAAAAGATCCGACCAAGCAAAGCCGATTACTGACTGATAAAAACTGATGCCTGAGTCGAACATTCCACTGCTTATCGCTATTACCCAGTACAGGGGGAATAAAATAGCCAGCGCGATAGCCGCGATGCCCGCTAATGTGTAGTCACTATTATTCATAATTTGCTTACTCCGATTAATTTCGCTGATAGAGCCGTTTGAGACACTTAGTGTCTGTGCACTTATGCCGTATTGGGCTCAACATACTCAAGAATATCTCCAGGCTGACAATTAAGTTCGGCGCAGATAGCCGCTAAGGTTGTAAACCTAATCGCTTTTACTTTGCCGGTTTTCAATAGAGATAAATTTGTCACGGAAATGCCAACGCGTTGAGATAGTTCTTTCAACGACATTTTATTCTTGGCCATTTCCACATCTAAGTTGATTTTGATTTCCATATCATTAGCGTACAGCCAAAAACAATGATAATCAATATTTATTTTATGATAAACATAAATTTTATATTGATTATCATTGAATTTTTTGCCTGATCAATACCAGAGCAACGCCGCTCGGCCAAGCCCTTGCCTCAGTGCTTACAAAATGCCGGGTAAATTCAAGCCTTGTTGTTTAGCACATTCAATCGCCTCTTCGTAGCCCGCATCGGCATGGCGCATAACGCCGGTGGCTGGATCGTTCCAGAGAACTCGGGCCAAGCGGCGAGCCGCATCTTCGCTACCATCAGCCAGTATCACTACCCCAGAATGTTGCGAGAAACCCATGCCAACGCCGCCACCATGATGCAAGCTAACCCACGTCGCACCACTGGCGGTATTCAGCATGGCGTTTAGCAGCGGCCAATCTGAAACCGCATCCGAGCCATCTTTCATTGATTCTGTTTCACGATTAGGACTGGCGACAGAGCCACTATCTAGATGATCTCGGCCAATAACAACTGGCGCGCTTAACTCGCCGGTTTTAACCATTTCATTAAACGCCAAGGCGAGCCGATGCCTATCACCCAAACCTACCCAGCAAATACGAGCCGGCAAGCCTTGAAAATCAATCCGCTCACGCGCCATATCCAACCAATCATGTAGATGCTTGTCATCGGGCATTAATTCTTTGACTTTTTGATCGGTTTTGTAAATATCTTCAGGGTCACCAGATAAAGCGACCCAGCGGAATGGTCCAATTCCACGACAAAATAGCGGGCGAATATAGGCCGGCACAAAGCCAGGAAAATCGAAGGCATTTTCAAGACCCTCATCCAATGCGACCTGGCGAATGTTATTGCCATAATCAAATGTCGGGATTCCTTGATTGCAAAAATCAAGCATCGCTTGAACGTGTATCTTCATCGACGCTCGTGACGCTTTTGTCACTTCGTCGGGCGCCGATACTCGCTTATCTTTCCACTCGGCTAGAGTCCAGCCTTTTGGTAAGTAGCCATTCAAAGGGTCATGTGCGGAGGTTTGATCAGTAACCATATCAGGTCGTATTCCTCGCTTAACCAATTCAGGGAAAATATCGGCCGCATTTGCACATAAGCCTACGCTCTTAACATCACCCGCTTTAGTCCACTGATCAATCATTGCCAGTGCTTGATCCAAGGTTTCGGCCTTGGCATCTAAGTAACGAGTACGTATTCGAAAATCAATGCTTTCAGGGTCACACTCAACCGCCAGGCAACAGGCTCCGGCCATTGACGCTGCCAGTGGTTGAGCCCCTCCCATGCCACCCAAGCCAGCGGTGAGAATCCACTTGCCGCTTAGGTCACCCCTAAAGTGCTGTCGACCCGCCTCGACAAAGGTCTCATAGGTACCTTGCACAATGCCTTGGCTACCAATATAGATCCATGAGCCCGCGGTCATCTGGCCATACATCATCAAACCTTTTTTATCGAGTTCATTAAAATGATCCCAGTTGGCCCAATGTGGGACTAAGTTCGAGTTAGCGATTAATACTCGCGGTGCATTTTTATGCGTCGGAAATACACCCACCGGCTTACCGGATTGAATCAATAGCGTTTCGTCTTCATTTAGGGTTTTTAGGGTTGCTAAAATGGTATCGAAGTCTTTCCACGTTCTAGCGGCTTTACCTATGCCACCGTAGACCACTAGCTCATCAGGATTTTCCGCAACCTCTCGATCCAAATTATTCTGAATCATTCTAAAAGGAGCCTCGGTCGCCCACGATTTACAGGTAAGCGTATTGCCTCTTGGGCTCTTAATATCGCGTTTGTTATTTGACGGTTTACTCATTGTGATTCTCCTGAAGAATACGTAAGGGCTGTGTCGTTGGTTGCGTGCAAAATGTCAGACAACACACGTCGTAGAGACGACGCTTTACCGGCGTCGTAATTAAAAGGGGGAAGCTCGCTGTGTAGATAGGCGCGCTGTGCCAACTCCATTTGAATGGCGTGTACGCCGTCTTCTGGACGGCCATAATGGCGAGTAGTCCAGCCACCTCGAAAGCGTCCATTAACCACATAGGTGTGTCGGCTAAGCTTAGCGCATATCTTTTCAATACTAGCGGTGAAATCGTCAGCGCAGGAAACGCCGCTGTTATCGCCGATGTTTAGGTCAGGCAAACGATGATCGAACAAGTACGGTATCTGCGAGCGAATCGAATGGCAATCGTAAACTACGGCAACACCATGAATCGATTTAACGCGCTCTATTTCGGCACTTAAATGTTGATGATATCTATCATGATAGAGATTTAGTCGTCGCTGAATATCTTCTTCGTTGGGCTGATTTAGCCAAATAGGCTCACCATCAAAGGTCGACAAGGGTACTAAACCAGTTGAGTTTTGGCCGGGGTAAAAATTGCTGTTTTGAGGATCACGGTTAGGGTCAATCACATAACGACTAAAGTTGGCTTTGACAATAGTCGCGTTGGCCAACAAGCCCTCATAAAGTTCAGGAACATGCCAATCGGTATCCAATAATTGTCGGCCGAGAGAATTCAAATTTGCATATATATCTTCTGGTACAAAGGTACCCGAATGAGGTTGCCCCAATATTATTGGCCCCGACCCTTGGGTGACATCAACCAGACTCACTGCATCAAGTTTCATAGCTCTAACGCCAGCACTTGCATGCCCTCGCCAAGATCACTAAGCTGATCACTATCATGCACCAAAGCCGCCAAGTTAATGATGTCGGCGCTGACCATTCTGTCGTCGACTAAAGAAGGACAATGTTCACGAATGGCTAAAATTGCTTTGTTTAGGCGGAAGCTGGTTTTAAGCGGCGCTCGTAGCTCAATGCCTTGAGCACCGGCCATCGCTTCAATACCCAGAATAGCTGAGAGATTTTTATTCATTTCGAGCAACCTACGAGCCGCATGACAGGCCATTGAAACATGGTCCTCTTGGTTGGCCGAGGTTGGTGTTGAGTCTACTGAACGCGGATTAGCAAGCGCCTTATTCTCGCTCATCAATGCAGCAGAGGTGACTTCAGCAATCATCAACCCAGACTTTAGGCCTGGGTCAGGCGCCAAAAATGCGGGCAAACCAAAGCTTAATACAGGATCGACTAACAGCGCCACTCGGCGTTGCGAAATGCAACCAATCTCGGAGATAGCGATGGCAATCTGATCGGCCGCTAATGCCACTGGTTCAGCGTGAAAATTACCTCCAGAAACGATACTGCCGTCCGACAGCACCAGTGGGTTATCAGTCGCCGCATTCGATTCTATCTGCAGGGTTCTACCCGCCTGTTGCAATTGATCCATACAGGCTCCTATCACTTGTGGAGCACAACGCAAACAGTAAGGGTCTTGCACTCGCTCGTCACCCGCTTGATGGCTCTCACGAATTTCTGAATCGTCGAGTAGTTCTCGTAGCCTTCGCGCACTGTCGATTTGTCCACGGTGACCACGTAGCTGATGAATCTCATCATGAAATGGCGCACTAGAGCCCATCGCCGCATCAATTGAAAGAGCGGTGGTAGTAATCGATGTTATCGCTAAGCGCCATGCGCCAAACAAACCCGCTAAGCAAAGCGCGGTCGATACTTGGGTACCATTAAGTAAGGCAAGACCCTCTTTAGCCTGCAGTACTATCGGCACCAAGCCAGCTTTCTCGAGCGCTTCCGACGCCGGTAATTTTTCACCCTTATAGAACACCTCACCTTCGCCAATCATCGCGGCCGCCATATGTGCCAACGGAGCAAGGTCACCCGATGCCCCGACCGAACCCTGTGCCGGAATCAGCGGGAAGATTTCCGCCTTAACCATATTCTGAAGTAGTTCAATTACCGATACTCGCACGCCAGAAGCACCGCGACCAAGAGACAAGCACTTTAATGCCATGATCAATCTGACAATATCGAGCGCTAACGGTTGGCCGAAACCAGCGCAATGAGAGCGCACTAAGTTTCGCTGCAAGCTAACTAAATTCTCATCGTCAATTCGCACAGATGCCAACTTACCAAAGCCAGTGTTGACACCATAAATAGTCTCGCGGCTCTCTAGTTTTTTAACTAATCTTGCCTCACTCAGCCTAACCGCATCAAAAGACTCCGGTGTAAGCTCGAAACTAAGTTGCTGCCGATAGATGGCTTCTAGTTGTGCCAAACTCGCGTGACCTGGTGCCAGAATAATTGTCATCAATGTGTCCTATGAGAAATACGTTTATGAAAGATTGACGATCCAACCCAATAAGATAACTCGGCCGGATGCTTTACATCCCAAACCGCGAATTCGGCACGCGAGCCAGCCTCAATGACGCCGTAATCGCCCTGTAAACCAAGCGCTTTGGCCGCCGATCTTGTGGTGCCCTGCAGCGCTTCTTCAGGGGTCATCGCAAATTGCGTGCAGGCCATATTCATAGCGATCAAAATAGATGAAATTGGTGAACTGCCCGGGTTGCAATCAGTGGCAACCGCCATCGCAACACCAGCAGCGCGAAAATGCTCAATTGGCGGAACCTTAGTTTCTTTGAGTGTGTAAAAGGCGCCCGGTAGCATTACCGCTACGGCACCGGACTCAGCAAATTCTGACACATCGCTTATTGATAGATATTCAAGATGATCAGCCGAAAGACCCTTATATTTACTCACCAGCAAGGCTCCCTTTTGATCGGTTAACTGTTCGGCGTGTAATTTAACCGGCAAGCCTAATGATTGAGCCACCTTGAACAGGCGCTCGATTTGATCAGGCGAAAAAGCGATTGATTCGCAAAAGCCGTCAACCGCATCGACTAGCCCCTCATCTGCAGCTTGTCTTAAGCCAGGGATGGCAACCCGGTCAATGTACTCGTCTAATCTACTTTTATACTCGTCGGGTACGGCATGCGCTGCCAACCAGGTCGTCATGATTTTTACTGGCCTGATGGTTTCCAGCTTGCGAGCCACTCGAAGCATTCGTAGCTCATCGACGATGGTTAAGCCATAACCTGATTTTATTTCGACCACGGCAACGCCTTCAGCCATAAGGTCATCCAATCGTTTTGTCGCGCCTTGAAGCAGTTCTTCATCGCTGGCTAGACGTGTCGCCTTAACGGTAGAAACAATTCCACCGCCAGCTTTAGAGATTTCTGCATAACTCGCGCCCTTCAGTCGCATTTCAAATTCACGCGCTCGATCACCGCCAAAAACTAAATGCGTATGACAGTCTATTAATGCGGGTGTCACTAGTCGTTGGCCTAGAGACTCGCTACTAAAATTAGAGTATTGCGCAGGCAGAAACTGAGCCTCACCGACCCAAACAACACGATCATCAACAACAGCAATAGCGCCATGCTCAATCAAGCCGTAGTCAGCTCGGCCTGCTTGCATAGTTGCTATGGTGCAACCGGTATAAAGAACTTCATGCGGCATAACTATTGTCAATCCTACTTAATCTGGATATTATGTATGCACATATTATAATTAGATTAGTTTAATGGCAACTACAATTTTTGCGAATCAAGCCCTGACCACATCAGGCTGGCAAGAAAATATCGCCGTCACTGTCGATGATAACGGCCGTATTGCTGATATTTCTGCCGCCACCGGCAATCAAGACCCACACGTTGGCATTCTATTACCGGCTCTTTCAAACCTTCACAGTCACGCGTTTCAACGAGCTATGGCTGGCCTCGCTGAACATAGAGGCTCTAATCCAGTTGATGATTTTTGGACATGGCGAAAAGTCATGTACCGCTTTTTAGAGATTCTATCGCCGGACGATATCGAGGTAATTGCCGCACAAGTGCAAATGGAAATGCTCGAATCCGGTTACGCCGCATCGGCTGAATTTCACTATCTACATCACAATCATAATGGCGCTCACTACGACAATATTGGCGAACTCTCAGAGCGTCTGTTTCAAGCCTCACTAACGTCCGGCATTGGTTACACACACTTACCAGTGCTTTACATGCGGGGAGGCTTAGATGATAGCGAGCTGCACGGTGGCCAACGGCGGTTTGCCTGTGATCTAGATCAGTTCGAAAAACTCTTTGCCTCGCTCAAGCAACGTATGCGTGAACTGCCAGACGACTCAGTACTGGGTGTCGCACCACATTCACTTCGGGCGGTATCAAAAGAAGGCCTAATCATGGCCAGCCACTTAGACAGCAAGACGCCTATACATATTCATATTGCCGAACAGCAAAATGAAGTAAATGATGTTGTTCAGACCCTAGGCGCAAGACCTATTCGTTGGCTTTTGGACAACATTGGAATTGATAAGCGATGGTGCCTTATCCACGCCACACATACGGATAATTCAGAGCTAATAGATTTTGCCAAATCTGGCGCGGTTGCTGGCCTCTGCCCGATCACCGAAGCGAACCTAGGTGACGGTACTTTTGACGCTTTAAATTTCTTTAAAAATGGTGGTCGATACGGCGTTGGCTCAGATTCAAACGTCAAGATCGGACTCAGTGAAGAGCTACGCATGCTTGAAGTATCACAGCGCTTACGTGACCAGCGTAGGGTGGTGCTGAGCAGCGAAGAGATGCCATCGAATGGTCGTTTTATCTACCAGCATGCGGCTATTGGCGGTGCTCAAGCACTGGCCAGAGATTCAGGTCGCATAGAAGTAGGCGCATTGGCTGATTTGGTGGCGCTTGACGATCAGCATTACGCGATTGCAGGGTTATCTAAGGACACGGTTCTAGATACTTGGGTCTTCGCCTGCGGTGATGAGTTAGTCAGCGACGTTTGGGCCGCCGGTAGACACATGGTTCGCAATGGGCAGCATATTCAGCGCGATACTATTAGCCACAATTTTTTGCACACTATGAAACGTTTACGGAAACAGCTATGAGAGTAAACTCACACCACGATATCAGACAATCGATAAGAACCCGGATTGAGTCCGGCGAGTGGCAACTTGGGGCGCTAATCCCAGGTGAGATGGCGCTTGCTGACGAGTACGGCTGTGCACGCACCACCATCAACCGGGCTCTACAAACACTGGCAAGTGATGGCCTAGTGGTACGAAAACGCAAGGGCGGAACTCGGGTGTGTGAAATGCCTGTGCGCCAGGCAAAATTTGAAATACCGATTTTGCGCGAGCAAGTTGAAGCCACCGGTTGCACCTACCGCCATCAAATAATGTCGCAGAAACTAAAGACACCAACGACCTCAGTGCGCACTCGATTACGAATTCCAGAAGATATAAAGGCTTTATTTATGGAGACAATACACCTGGCCGACGGGCGCCCTTTTGCCTATGAACAGCGATGGGTAAACCTACAAGCCGTGCCCGATATACTGGATGCCCCACTAGATAAGCTAAGTGCGAATGAGTGGCTAGTAAAAACCGTTCCGTTCTCAAGTGGCGATGTTGTTTTCACCGCCGAAAATGCCGACAGCACCGTTGCCGACGCACTGCAAAGCAACGTCGGCAATGCTATTTTTGTTGTCGATCGAACCACGTGGATGGGTGAAGACTTTATCACCACTATGAAACTTTTTTATAGAGATGGCTACCAGCTTTACTCATCTCTTTAGACACATGGACTGATAAGAAAAATTTACCGTAAATAATAATGGTTTCAGAATTAATCGCTGCAGATAATTTTAAACGTATGCCTTGGAAAAATGGCAAGGGCGTTACAACTGAATTGATCGCGAGAAGTGATCCGCTAAGCAACAAACTGTTATGGCGCTTGAGCATTGCTACGGTTACGGTAGATGGAGAGTTTTCAGATTTTAGTGGCTTTCAACGCACGCTCATGATGATTTCCGGAAACGGGATAGCCTTATCCCACCAAGCGCAAACAACTCAAACCCTAACTCGGCAATATCAACACTGCTCTTTTGATGGCGGCTGGAAAACCAGTGCAAAACTCATCGATGGCCCTATCACTGATTTTAATGTTATTTGTGACTCGCAAAGAGTCTCAGCTAACGTCTCTGCTCTAAAGCAAGGCGAGAGCAAAAACATTGAAAGCGATGCTAGTGAAATATTTTTCTTGGCGTACAAAGAAGCCAGCAATGTATCACTATTTAGTCTTAACAAACCTAAACAACTGGAGCTTCCAAAAGGCTATCTTCTGCATCTGTCTAGTGCTGATAGATCAAGGATGACGGTACGCGGTGACGGCCTTATTTGTGTCGAAATAGTTAATTTCTAAGGATGTACCAGGTTGGTGTTTAGGATTACTATCCTCGGCAAGCCGCAAAACAGAGGCTGTTTGAGCACATAGAAGTATTTTATAATCGACAACGAAGGCATTCTTATCTGGACTATGTGAATCCAGCGGAATATGAACCGGCTAGCGCCGTTTAATTAAATAGTCCGTCAAAAGGTGGCAAGCTCAGCCTGACCCCACTAACGATTACAGCCCGGTGAAATTAGTGATATGGCAAGACCCAAGTTTACTAGACAACTAATAGCTTCTCATAATACTGCTTTTCATATTGTA
>JAWUZB010000026.1:0-7053 GCA_034110505.1 Gammaproteobacteria bacterium | reverse complement strand
CTGATTACTTTTTTCAAGCTTCTGAATATGATTATTAACGGCCTGAGGAGAGATCGAAAAAATACTAGATATATGTTTAGTAATATCATTAGGATGATGTATTACGTCTCTTAATATTTGCTGGCGTATTTGCTGCCCTCTTTCTTTTCTACTTTGCATACAATTTATCCTTGATGAAATCTATTTACTACAAGGATAATTGTATTTTTCAACAAGCTTAAAAGCAAGACATATTCAAAAAAACACATCAATTGATTAAACCTAAGGTCTCGTTAGTATGCAAAAAGCTGTTGGCCAGAATAGCGAATCAATCATTTGCATGCTCGAGGATGGACGCGAGATCGAAATTACTCTGTTGGAGTTTAAAAGTAATCAAGCATGGATCGGTATTGATGCCGATAAAGCAATAAATATTGTCCGAGATGAGCTTTTAGAAACAACGCAACACAAATAGTATTTTCAACATGGTGGGCTGAATGGTGGGGCCAAAAGAAAGCCCCTGACTAACACTAGGTTAATCAAGGGCTTATCTATTCTTAATGGCGGAGAGGGTGGGATTTGAACCCACGAAGGGATATTATCCCTTGCTGGTTTTCAAGACCAGTGCATTCAGCCGCTCTGCCACCTCTCCAAACCGTTATAAACTCGTTGACTCGGCTTGTTAAGAGCCTCTTCCAACGAGCGCGCAATATTAACCGAGAGCATGCGAATTGACAATCGTTTTTATAAAAAACTTCACTAATTATGCAGTTTTCTCAGACTTTTCAGCAAAGTAATACAAGCGAGTGGCGTAAAGTAAAAAGAGGCAAAGAAACAAAGCTAATTGCAGGTGTTCTGCCATCCCCGTTCGCCATAACGCAATACCAACTAAAATCAATATCGATTGCAGGCTAAGCGCAACGGCTAAACTAAGATTTACTGACATACCGCTATCAAGTAATTGATGATGGTAATGGATTCGATCCGCTGAGAAAGGAGATCTGCCTCGCATCGGGCGAACAATAAGTACGGCCACCGCATCAATCAATGGCAGTGCTAGGAGCCACAGAGCCGTGACCGGCAAAATACCACTGTCGGCTTGTGAGAATTGGATTAGTAAATAAGCCAACAATAGGCCCAGCATAGTTGAACCAGCATCGCCCATAAAAACTTTCGCTCGCGGGCGACCTATTCTAATGTTCCAGCTTAAAAATCCGGCGATCGCGCTTAACGAAATTAATAGTAAGTTAGTTGATGGATGCCCTATCAAGAGCAGCGATAGCAGCACCAAAAATACCAAAGACCCTGCTAAGCCGTCGAGACCGTCAGACATATTAACGGCGTTAATCACACCAATGCAGGCGAATATCGTGATCAGCGTTGACCACATGGGATCCAGTAATACGGCATGATTAGAGGAAAACAGCGCACCCAAGTCTATCAGCGCTACATTACTCAGAGCTATCATCAAATAAGCGGCGATTGCCTGAGCGAGAAATCGAACCGACGAAGGTAAATTATATCGATCGTCTAGGGCTCCAATAGCACACATTAAGAATAAGCTTGGAAGCAACGACATAAACGAACGGTCAATTAATAACAGACCCAGTAATAAACCTAAATAGATTGCTAAGCCGCCGACCATCGGTGTGACCGTTCGATGCATGCGATGCTCTCCGGGTTCGGCTAGTAAACCTAAGCTCGGTGCAAGTCTCGCCAATAGATAGACTGCCAATGATGTTGCTAGTAACACAACGCCAAGCAATACTGACAAAAGCAAAGTGCTAGCGGGCATTATCTGCTCGGGTAACAAGTTGTGAATTTTGCGCTAGATGCGAGTCACTTCGCACTACTAGACTCTGCATCGTGACTGATATATATGTTTCCTGATTAACGCAAGGCAACACTATGCTTATTTTGGGGCTATTAGATACGGTCATTTAGTCTGGTGTTGATAATCTTAGACAGCAATTTTTTATTGCCTTTATTGTCACGTGATTTGATGTTCAAGATAAAATCTCAAGTGTTACTTTCAAGCATGATCTGAGCGCTTTAGCTCCGACGTCTGATGCTTTCATTAACAAACGGATTTATATGAATATTATTCTACCAACAAAATCATCGGTAAAGTTTTTTTAGCACAGTAAGCAAGTTGAATTGCGATTCTGGATTGATAAATTAAATAAGCTGGTCATCGTTAATCGACCATTGTGAGCGTGTTAATGTTTTGCATTGACCGGCGAAACCAGGGTGCTGGTTACCAAAAAAATCTCCGCCGGAGACAAATATTGGCAAGACTTTATTCAAACAATCGAACGTCCTTAAACTTGATTGACCAAGATAGACGCTAATGCTGTAGTTGCCTGGAGCTAAGGCTAGATCAGCCAAATGAGCTGTAATCACACCTTGCGAATGATTGATAGTAAGGTTATTTTCAACCGTCTCAGTGCTAATTAACAAGACTGTATTACCTAAAGAATCAGTGAAAATGACCTCAGCCTTGATGTCTGAAATAGGCAAAAGATCTAAGTTTTTCACCTTATAGCTAAGTTTAAAAACATAGTTGCCACCCGGCGTCATCGCCGCTTGTAACGCACCGTTACCATTCATGATCTGTAGGTTGGTGATTTTTACCTGCCCATCACCTCCACCCTTGCTTTTCTCTAGTGAGGTCACTTGATCAAAGCCATTGTTTCCCAGGTAACGCTTAATGGTTGAGTCAATATCTCCGGTATAAGCTAGTTCGCCGTTGTCAATAATAATGCCAGTAGAACAGACTTGACGGATAACATCGAGGTTGTGACTTACGAACAAAATAGTTTTCTGTTGTGTGGCTGATACTTCCTGCATCCAACCCATACACTTTTTCTGAAATGCCATATCACCCACAGCGAGAACCTCGTCTACGATCAATATATCGCATTGAAGATGAGCCGCTACGGCAAAACCAAGTCGCACTTGCATTCCTGAGCTGTAACGCTTAACCGGCGTATCTATATACTTAGCGCAGCCAGAGAACTCGACAATCTGTTCGAGGCAAGCGGTGATTTCTCGCCTCGCCATTCCCAATATCGCACCGTTAAGGTATATATTTTCTCGACCCGTTAATTCCGGGTGAAAGCCAGTACCGACTTCAAGCAAGCTAACGATTCGGCCATAGGTTCGAATGCGACCGGCGCTAGGCGATGTGACGCGTGATAGTAGTTTTAGTAGTGTCGACTTACCCGCTCCATTACCACCGATGATGCCGAGTATCTCACCCTCTTTAATTTCTAAGTTGATGTCTTTGAGCGCCCAAACACAATCGCCACTGGTAGATTCAAGTTGATTCGAAACCCCAACCGTTGAAAATGGGTCTGGCTTACCCCTGAGTTTTGCCCACGCGCGATTGATGTCATCCCTCAACGTACCTGAACTGACCTCACCTAGGCGATACATTTTGCTGACATTTTCGATGCTAATAACCGACCGTGTCATAGGCTAGACCGAATCCATAAAGTTCACTTCGACACGATTGAAAATAATCATACCTAAGCTTAGGACCAAAGCGGCAAAGATACTGGCGTATAGGATGCCAGCAGAACTAGCATCACCGACACCGAGAAACGAATAACGAAACATCTCAATAATTGGCGTTATTGGATTGAGTTGGATATAGGCTGCGTATTTCGCGGGTATGGCAGACATTGGGTAGATCACTGGTGTAGCGTACATAAGCAGCTGCACACCGAAGCTAAGTAAAAAACGTAAGTCTCTATACTTGGCTGTCATTGATGAAAAAATCAGCCCTATGCCCAAGCTAATAGCGGCCATTAAAAGTATCAGGTACGGCAGCAAAAGCACCGAACTATTTGGTTGTATTGCACCTTTCATCCAATAGAAAAGAACAACCGCCAGAAAAATACAAAACTGAATGCCGAACTTCATTAAATTAGAGGCAATAACAGCGAGCGGTGAGATCATTCTAGGGAAGTAAATCTTGCCAAACAGATGAGCATTATCACTAAAGGTGGTCGACGTTTTAGTAAGGCATTCGGAGAAATAGCCCCAAACTGTAACGCCCGCTAAGTAGAAAAGAATGTCAGGTAAGCCATCGGTCGAGAGGCCGGCTATGTTGCCGAAAACAAGGGTAAACATAAGCGTGGTAAGAACAGGCTGAATAATAAACCACAATGGCCCCAAAACCGTTTGCTTATAAAAAGCAACGAAATCCCGTTTCACGAACAGCAGTAACAAATCACGATATCGCCAAATTTCCTTCAAGGGAAGGCTTAATAAACCGCGCTGTGCGGTTATCTCTTGGGTCCACTCTTCGGCTGGAGTATTATTCATGATTTGCTTAACTCAATGCCTAGTTTATACTTCTTATAACAACAGAATAACTGCTTGGTACAGCACTCGCGATTAAATTAAAATTTTAAAGATTCTCTCAGTTTGGCTGTAATCAGGACTTTGCGCATCGCTCAAATGATTCAATTTTTTGATCATTAAGAGAAATATTGCTAACCCTTTGAAACATTTAGGCAGCAACGATAGTGCGAAAATATGCAATCGTCTTCAACAACCCTTCTTCTAGCTCGATCGTTGGTTGCCAGTCCAGCACAGATCGAGCTAAATCGATATTCGGCTGACGTTGCTTTGGGTCATCACTTGGTAAGTCTCGCAATATAATCTGAGAATCGGAGCCAACAATGCCTTTTACGGTTTCAGCCAATTGTAAAATAGTAAATTCGTTAGGGTTGCCAACATTAATTGGTCCCGTTATCTGGTCGCTTGAGTCCATCAATAACATCATGCCTCTTACCAGATCATCAACGTAACAAAATGACCTCGTCTGACTGCCATCGCCATAGATCGTTATATCGTCACCCTTCAGCGCCTGAACGATAAAATTTGATACCACACGTCCATCGTCTGGGTGCATTCTCGGGCCGTAAGTATTGAAGATACGCATCACTTTAATACGTAACTGATGCTGGCGATAATAGTCAAAAAATAGTGTTTCGGCACAACGCTTACCCTCATCATAACAAGAGCGAATACCGATGGGATTTACATTCCCCCAGTAATCTTCAGTTTGCGGATGAACACTTGGGTCGCCATACACTTCACTTGTCGACGCCTGCAATATCTTGGCATTTACTCGCTTAGCTAAGCCCAACATATTAATAGCGCCATGCACGCTGGTTTTAGTGGTCTGCACCGGATCATGCTGATAGTGAATCGGTGAGGCGGGGCATGCAAGGTTATAAATTTCGTCAACTTCTACATATAGCGGAAATGTGACGTCGTGGCGCATCAATTCAAAACGTGGATTGTCAAGCAATGGCAAAATATTGCTCTTATTTCCAGTGAAGTAATTATCTACGCACAAAACCTCATTGCCACTATCAATAAGCACTTCACAGAGATGCGAGCCAAGAAAGCCGGCGCCACCAGTCACTAATATTTTTTTAGCCATACTTGCTCATCACTGCCGTTATTAAAATTGATCAACCTCGATTTCAGGCTCTGACCTCCAGTTTCATACTGATACTGGAGCTTCCTTAGCCTGCTTAAATGCCCAAAAGAGAACAGCTAAAATCATAACAACATTATGACAAAAATAGAGTCTCTAATGTCAATAATTTAGGTATTAGAATACCGGGCTGATTAGCACAAGGTAGAATTAACCCTAAAATACTTAAGGTTAAACCGCTTAAGCACTTATTATATCTAGACCACCCATGTATGGCCTAAGCACGGATGGAACGGTGATTGAGCCATCAGCCTGTTGATAATTTTCCATGATCGCTAGTAATGTTCGACCAACCGCCAAACCAGATCCATTCAGGGTATGCACAAGCTCGGTCTTCTTTTCTTCGAGCCGGTAACGCGCCTTTAACCTTCGTGCTTGAAACGCTTCAAAGTTACTGCATGACGATATTTCACGATAGGCATTTTGTCCTGGCAACCAAACCTCTAAGTCATAAGTCTTAGCCGCTGAAAAGCCTAGATCACCACCACAAAGTATTACTTTTCGGTAAGGCAATTCAAGACCTTGCAAGATCGCTTCGGCATGGCCGGTAAGCTCTTCTAACGCAGCATACGAATCTTCTGGTTTAACAATCTGAACTAATTCGACTTTTTCGAATTGGTGCTGACGAATCATGCCTCTAGTATCACGACCATAACTGCCCGCTTCTCGACGAAAACACGGTGTATGCGCGACCATTTTCAATGGCAGTTCACTGCCTTTTAAAATTTCGTCGCGAACAATATTGGTAACAGGCACTTCGGCGGTTGGAATTAAGTAGTATCCATCTTCGACTTGAGTCGCGAATAAGTCGTGCTCAGCAAATTTAGAAAACTGACCAGTGCCTTTCAAGCTATTTTCATTCACTAAATAAGGTACGTAGACCTCTTGATAGCCGTGCTGATCAGTATGCGTATTCAACATATATTGAATCAAAGCGCGATTCATTCGAGCCAGTGCGCCTTTCATAACAACGAACCGTGGCCCGGCAATCTTAGTCGCCGTGTCGAAATCTAAGGCATCAAGCGCCTCGCCTAAATCAACATGATCTTTAACCTCGAAATCATATTGCTTAGGGCTACCCCATTTCATCAGCTCGACATTATCATCCTCAGACTTACCGTCAGGAACCGAACTGTGTGGTACGTTCGGCATAACATCTGTAATCGCCAGCATATCGTCTTTAACGCTGTCTAATTCAACTTGGGCTTGCTTCATGCGGTCAGCGAAAGAATTCACTTCTCGCATCAAAGCTTCCACATCACCGCCTTGCGCTTTGGTTTTACCGATTTCTTTTGACCTAGCGTTACGCTTTGCCTGCAACTCCTCAGATTCAACCTGAAGCGATTTCCGTTTAGCTTCTAAAGCTTGATAAGCCGCCACATCAAGACCATGACCTTTAATTTTTAAGGCCGCTGCAACCGCCTCGATATCGTTACGCAATAATTGTGGATCAATCATAATTAGTTCATTGTTTATCTCTTGCTGACACAGCAGCTAGGTAATCATCAGCACCGTACATTTATCACAGCGCCTTATT
Organism: Gammaproteobacteria bacterium; assembly: GCA_034110505.1. Lineage (GTDB taxonomy): Bacteria > Pseudomonadota > Gammaproteobacteria > Arenicellales > Arenicellaceae > Arenicella. Next base: position 19 of record JAWUZB010000026.1, on the reverse strand, counting down.
TGGTCAGCAAAAAAATATG
>JAWUZB010000025.1:0-12054 GCA_034110505.1 Gammaproteobacteria bacterium | reverse complement strand
GGGTGTTTACGCCGAATTGCACAGAGCACAATCGAATTCGCCGAAAAAAGGCTTTTTCTTTTGGAGCCGATAAGCGCTTTTTGAAAGTGGGCTGAGCCATATCAAGGATACATCGTTAGCTCTATGGGCATAAAAAAGTCTCTACTGAAAAGCTGGAATAAACCAACCGCCCTAACCGGTGTACTACGACCGTTGTCGGTGCTCTACAAAGGCGCCTTCGCGCTGCGAAAGGCGGCTTTTAATCATGGTTTATTTGAGCGCTACCAAGCGCCCGTGCCGGTTATAGTGGTTGGTAACTTAACCGTCGGCGGCACTGGTAAAACTCCTTTAGTAGTTCACTTGGTTGAGCAGCTCAAGCTGCAGGGTTTCACCCCAGGCGTTATTAGTCGAGGTTATAGTGGCGCAGCCGATGGTTATCCCTTATTAGTCACCGCCAACACAGCGGTCGAGCATTCTGGCGATGAGCCTGCATTGATTGTGCAGCGCACGGGTGTGCCGATGGCGGTTGGCCCAAACCGGCGTGATTCAATTGAGATGCTGCTGAAGCATTCGAGGGTAGACCTGATTATCAGCGATGATGGTTTGCAGCATTTGGCGTTACAGCGTGATCTAGAGATATGCTTAGTAGACGATACTATAACGCATGAAAATCAAAACTTACTGCCAGCAGGGCCTTTTCGCGAACCGCTTGCTAGACTTCTGAGTGTCGATTTTATTGTCCGTCATGGTGGTAATGTCGGTAACGCTGAAAACCAGTTCTCTATGACTCTTGAAGCCGCAGAGCCGCTACCAGTTAAGCTGAATAATGTCAGCCCATTCCCCGCCAGCGCGGACTTTAATGCAATCGCTGGAATTGGTAATCCGCAACGTTTTTTCGATACCTGCGAACAACTTGGTTATAGCATTACCAGTCACGGTTTCGCCGATCATCACCTATTTACCGCAGAAGAAATTTACTTTGCAGGTATGCCTGTTTTGATGACCGAAAAAGACGCGGTAAAATGTCATAATATCGCCAGTGACCATCATTGGTATTTACCGGTTAATGCAAAGTTAAGTAGCGGGTTCGCTGAAGCGGTTAGCCTTGCTGTCAGAGATAAATTTAGCAAAAGAGAAGACAATGGACAATAAATTATTAGAAATGCTGGTTTGCCCAGTGACTAAGGGCCCCCTAATTTTAGATAAAGAATCAAATGAATTGATTTCGAACTCAGCAAAGTTAGCTTATCCGATTAGAGATGGGATCCCCGTTTTGCTTGAGGAAGAAGCACGAGAGTTGGAGGCAAAATAATGTCGTTTACTGTAGTCATTCCCGCCCGTTATGCCTCTCATCGGTTCCCCGGTAAAGCCTTGGCTGATATTTTTGGAAAACCAATGATCGCTCATGTGGTTGATCGTGCCAGAGAGTCATCCGCCGCTAGAGTAATTGTAGCGACCGATGATCAACGCATAGCTGATGCTGTAGCGGCGTTGGATTGTGAGGTCTGTATGACCAGTATTGAGCATGAATCGGGCAGTGATCGAATAGCTGAAGTAGTCGAGAAGCTTGGTTTTGATGACGATGAAATTGTGGTAAACGTACAAGGGGACGAACCGCTGATCCCAGGAATTTTGATTGATCAAGTTGCTGCTGCGCTTGAAATTGCCGGCGATGCCGCTATGTCGACCGCCGCTAAGGCAATTGACAATGAAGCTGATATACACAATCCGAATATAGTGAAGGTGGTTTTTAGTCGCGCAGGCAAAGCTTTGTACTTTTCACGTGCGCCGATTCCATATGCTCGCGAAGATCGATTCACTACGGCTTGGCATCACATCGGCATCTATGCATACCGCGCGTCTTTTCTTAAACGGTATGATCAATTAGTGCGCAGCGCGATGGAACAAACCGAATGTTTGGAGCAACTTAGAGTACTCGACAATGGCGATACAATTATGGTCGAAACCGTCGATTACGACACTGGCATTGGTGTCGATACGGTGCAAGATCTTGAACGCGTAATCAGTTTAATGAGCAAGTAGTGATCAAGCTGCTATTTGTTTGTATGGGCAATATATGTCGCTCACCTACGGCCCATGGGGTGATGCAGCATAAGCTTGGCTTAAAAGGCTTAAATAAACGTATCAGCGTTGATTCGGCTGGCACTCATGCATATCACCAAGGTGAACAATCAGATGCCCGCTCACGCGCTAAAGCGATGAGCCAAGGTATTGATATGGAGTTTATTAGGGCGCGCAAGATATTAGCGCTCGATTATCATGAGTTTGATTATATTTTGGCCATGGATCAAGAAAATCTCGAGCTAATCCGTGACTCGGCAACAACTACAGCTACGGCTGATATTCGCTTGTTTTTGGATTTTGCTAATCGTGCGAGAACCACAGACGAGAGGGTAATACCAGACCCTTACTACGGCGAAGACACAGGCTTTGATAATGTTTTCCAGTTGGTAGACGTAGGCTGTGAGGCTTTGATTGAACATATTTTGAGAGATTAATGCTTATTTATAAGTATCACTGTAGTTAAAAAGACGACAATAGTTAAACCCATGACGATGATTAAAATATTGGAGGTCAGTGTCGCTGAGCAGATGATGCGCGGTTACTCTGATGCTGAGCAAATTATTTTTGAGGTTAAGATCGCAACCGCCAAAAATGGCTATGGGCAACTTAACGGTAGCGAATGTACACCTTTAGGGGAACACCGAATTAGGGCCAAGATAGGAGCGCAGCAACGCGAGAATACTGTTTACATAGGTCGCCGACCGAGCGGTGAAATTTATACTCCAGCGTTAGCATTGCAGTACCCTGATCGTGACTGGATTCTGAGCCGAATTCTTTGGCTATGTGGCAATCAATCGGGTTTTAATCGAGGCGGGAATGTCGATACTCAAAGACGCTACATATACATTCATGGTGCGCCAGAATCACACGCTATGGGAGTACCAAGTTCGCATGGCTGTATCAAAATGCGAAATAGCGATATCATTCAACTTTTTGAACAAGTGACGATTGCAACAATCGTCACTATTAAGCAATAAATATGACAATACTAAAGCAAACAGTGGCCCCACAACTATTAGCACTTGGTCCGGTGATGGTCGACGTGTACGGTTTGCAGCTGACCGAGCAGGAGCGTCGCAGGTTACTACACCCAAGCGTTGGTGCGGTGATTCTGTTCGCAAGAAATTATGCTAACAAGGCACAAGTAACGTCTCTCATTGATCAAATAAAAGCCTTAAGAACACCGTCAATACTGATTGCTGTTGATCAAGAGGGTGGACGCGTGCAACGTTTTCAATCCGAATTTACACGACTTCCAGCGGCTCAAAGCTTTGGTGATCATTGGAATGACGACAAACAAGCTGCGCCTATGATCACCTATCAGTCGGCTTTCACCATGGCGTCTGAATTAATTGCTGTTGGTGTTGACTTCAGTTTTGCGCCGGTATTTGATGTTACATCACGGCAAAGTGAGGTGATCGGTGATCGCTGCTTTCACTCAGACCCAAGCGCCGCTTCAGAGTTATTAGGGGCTTATATCGATGGCATGCATGCGGCTGGAATGGTGGCTATCGCTAAACACTTTCCGGGTCACGGGGGGGTAAGCGGTGATTCTCATCACTGTTTACCGAAAGACGGCCGCTCGATCAATGAGATCCGTGAACATGACTTAAAACCATACAAAGAGCTAGTTGATGAAATTCAGGGCGTTATGACAGCTCATGTTTTGTTCGAGCAATGTGATCAAGAGATACCAACCTATTCAACTTATTGGTTGCAAGAGGTATTGCGCGAAGAACTTGGTTTTGATGGCGTAGTATTTAGCGATGATCTAACAATGCAAGGCGCGATTGATGCAAATGGTGAGCACGGCTCGATTGTTGAAAGTGCCCAGCGCGCAATTTATGCCGGTTGCGATATGGTGTTGGTGTGTAACAAGCCCGAGCTCGCAGATCAACTACTAGAGGGCCTAGAGTTTGAACCCAACGAAGTATTATCGGCTAAGTTATCAAGATTAGCTGCACTCAAACCATCTGTGGTAGCGTGATACAGATTTTAGTTGAAGCTAAATTCTGACTTCACTATGATAAATAATTGTTGCTTAATAAGATCAGATCTAAATATTGCCGTATCACTCTATAACATCAGGTACAGCTTCTAAATTGCGACCAAACACGTTTGCTAATGCAGCGCTACTGCGGGATTTTTATATCAACCTTGAAAGTATTCTACATTTTCTTCGGCGACTGGAGTTACTCTTAGCTCTGAAGGTTTCATCAACACGATTCAAATATTAACGAGAACAAAAATGATTAAATTATTAAAGCCACTAGCGATCTTGGCACTTCTTGGTTTTCCAATTGCGGTAATTGGATTTCGACTTGGCGCTTTTCCTTTCTCCACCAGCTTTCAATTATTGACTTACACCGTTTATTTGTCTGCGGCGGTATTTCTTGTTGGCATGGTGATGAGTTTAGTTAAGCGCGCTGACGTTGATCTAGCGAAGTCAGCACGAACCGCGGCGTTGATCGCCTTGTTACCTATGATTGGCATAGGAACACAGGTTTTTACCGCTAAATCGGTACCTGGAATCCACAATATTTCAACCGCTGTGGTGAACCCTACCAAGTTTGACAAGGTAGTTGCGTTACGTGGTGAGAACACTAATCCGCTTGAGTATAATATCGAAAAGCTGGCCACTATTCAGACCGAAGCATATCCAAAAGTAAAAACCTTGATAACCGATTTGAGTGTTATTGATGCACACGCAAGAGCAAAAACGGTGGTTGAGTCAATGGGTCTAGAGTTAGTCAATTCGGATGTTAGCAACGGCATCATCGAAGCCACCGAGACAACTACTATCTGGGGCTTTAAAGATGACGTAGTGGTGCGTATTGCGGCGCAAGGTGATAGCACTGCGATCGATTTGCGCTCGGTTTCACGCATAGGAATGAGTGATCTTGGCGCCAATGCAAAGCGAATCGAGAAATTCTTAGCTAAGTTCTAAGATTGAAACTTAGCTCGAAGTTTATCCCGTTGAGATAAACCAATATTGGGTTGCGGGTTAAGTAACCGCAACCCTGATAAAACTACTTATCCTTTTTTTTGAATATCTTGTCTTTCTTTTGAAACAAACCGAGGCGATTGAAAAGTCCTTTCTCTTTCTGAGTAGGCTCAGTTATAACGGTTCCACCATGCTGCTTATCTTCGGTGCTAGGCTCTAGGTTTTGCACATTTGATAAGTCGACATCGCCTTTTAACTCGATCAATTTATCGCCGTCAAAGATAGCGGTAATTAAGCGCTGAGCGGTTTCGCCTTTACGTTGATTTCGGTTTGAAAAAAAGTAATCCCAGCGTTGCTCATTGAACGGGTCAATAACCATAGGCGTTCCGAGGATAAACAAAACTTCTTGTTTACTCATGCCGTAGCGGATCTCACGCAAATCACTATTATTAATAATGTTGCCTTGTTGAATATTCGGCTGATACGGTTTGATACAGGCGCTTAGTGCCAGTGAACAAGCGATTAAAACGATTGAAGTTTTTTTATTCATGCGTATTTTTTGTTTTGATTCTTTACGGTTAAAAGGTGGCGGAGGCAAGCGTTGTTGTTATTTTAGTTTTAAAAGCACCGCAATTTCGTCGCAATTATGAAATTTATAGCAGTTTACACAAATTCCCCAAACTTTCTCGGGAAATATATCTTTGTTAACGGTTATAAAACCTAGTTTATGGAAAAATTTTGGTACATAAGTGAGTGCCATCACCCGTGTTACTCCGCGCTCACGAGCGGTAGCAATCAGGTCTTCAACAATTTTACGACCTAGCCCACCGCCTTTAATGTCGGCGGCTACCATCAGGCTACGTACTTCGGCTAATTCTTCAGTGAAGTGCTCTAAGGAGCCACAAGCGATCACTTGGTCGCCCTTCTTAATAACTCTAAAGTGTTTAAGATTATTAAGAATATCAGATTTGGTTCTCGGTAAAAGATCACCCATTGCCGCGTAATGGTTTAATAACTTCTGGATACTCGGTATGTCGCTATCATCTGCAGGCATTACCATTCCGGAAATATCCGAGTCTTTTAACTCAGGCTCTCTTGGAGCAGGGTCTTTCTCAAGTATCAAGGTCAGTCCTTATAAGCTTGCAGAAAGCATTTCTTGCGCATGAGCACGGGTACGTTCGGTGATAACTTCACCACCGAGCATGCGAGCAATCTCCATGGTGCGCATTTCGTCATCGAGTTTGACCAAGGTAGAGTAAGTTTCGCTATCGGTCGATACTTTATCAATAAAGATGTGCTGATCACCTTGAGAAGCGACTTGAGGTAGATGAGTGATGCAAATCACTTGAGCATTGCGACCTAATTTACGTAGTCGTGTTCCGACAATCTGAGCAACCTTGCCACCGACACCAACGTCTACCTCATCAAAAACCAGAGTAGGGGTCTCAGATTTCTCGCTGGTGATTACTTGGATCGCCAAACTGATGCGCGAAATTTCCCCGCCGGATGCTGTTTTATTTAATGATTTCAATGGCATACCATGATTTGTGCTGACCATGAATTCTATATGATCGATGCCATGTTCAGAGATAATCACGTCGTCGCTAATATGAGGTTCTACGTAGATCGACAGCTTTGCACCACTCATTCCTAGATCTTGCATTTGCTCTGAAATTGATTTTGACAACGATTCCGCCACAGCTTGGCGAGATGCTGAAACAGCATGTGCGATAGTAATATACTGGTCTTTTAGACTCTCGAGCTCTTTTTGCAGCCTCTCAGGCTGAGTATGAGCCGACTCGAGTCGTTGATATTCGGTTTGCAGCGATTGATGACGAGCCGGCAATGCATTTTCTGCGCAACGATGTTTACGCGCGAGGTTAATTAGAGTGTCTCGTCGTTGTTCAACTTCTTGCAATCGTTCTGGATCCTGATCGATTTTAGCTCTGGCCGATTCTAATGCGGCTTGAGCTTCTTCAACTTGTGCCAAGGCTGAATTGAGCAGCTCATTTGCACCTTGCAGGTTTGAATCAAATTTAACCAGCGGTGCCAATTGGTTAACGATACGGCCTAACTCAGAACTGACGTTGCTTGCCTCGTTATGGAACAAAGAATCGATCGCTGTTTCAATACCCTCGGTTAAGCCTTGAGAGTTACTCAGTCGACTATGTTCTTGCTCGAGTTCTTCAAACTCACCATCGATAACGCTAGCGTCATCTAATTCATTCAGTTGAAATGACAAAAGTCCCATTCGGTCAGCAGTATCAGTTTGGTTCTGTGATACCGATTTTAGCTCGCGTTCAATTCTATGAACTTGTGACGCCAGTTTGGACATCACTTTGAGTACGTCGCTATGATCCGCGAATTGATCGATAATACGGCGCTGCTCGGCCATACGCATAAGCGATTGATGCTCATGTTGGCCATGCAAATCGACCAACATATAGCCCAGTTCACGCAGACTGGTTAAGGTAGTTGGTTGGTCGTTAATGTAACATTTGGTTGGCTTATTGACCCGCACCACACGACGAACTAAGCAGGTGTTTATGTCATCCGTTGCTTGATCTAAATCACGTTCATTTAACCAAGACTGCACGTTTGGTAAGCCATTGATGGAGAATTGAGCGGTTATTTCACACTGGTCTTCACCATGACGAATCATTTCAGCTTCGGCACGAGAACCGAGTATCAAATTGAGCGCATCGAGTAAAATAGACTTGCCCGCACCGGTTTCACCAGTAACCACGGTCAAGCCTTGATCTACCTCTAGCTCAAGGTGTTTAATGATCGCAAAATTGCGAATTGTAAGTTCTGTCAGTGCCATTAGTTAAGTATAAACCTTTCTTAAGATTCTTGTGCTCCGCCCCAGCCTAATTTAGCTCTTAGCATCGCAAAATAGTCGTAATTTTCAGTGTGAATCAACTGAGCTGGATGCTCTGAACGAGTTATTTTAACTATCTCATGTCCAACTAGGTTATAGCCGATAAGTCCGTCTGACGATACATGAGCGCAATTTCGCGTTCTATTATGGATTGAAAAACAGACCTCAGATGCGGCAGGTAAGGTAATAGGTCTATTTGATAGCGTGTGTGGTGATACAGGCACCATCGAAATCACATCGGTGCCTGGGTGCATTATCGCGCCGCCGGCAGATAGAGCATAGGCCGTTGATCCAGTCGGAGTGCTAAGAATAACGCCGTCTGAACGTGCTGCCGTGACAAAATTATTATTTACATGCACTTGCCAACTAATCAGTTTCTCTAATGAATGGCGGCCAATAACGATATCATTTAATGCCGTCTGTTGATGCACCACTTGATCACCATCCAAAACTTGAACTTTGAGCATCATACGTCGCTCGATTTCATAGTTGCCGGCTAGGATCTGGTCAATCTCATCGAGCATATCGGCTTGGGGAATGTCGGTTAAAAAACCGAGTCTGCCCAAGTTTACTCCGGCAACCGGAATATTAACCTCGGCCATGCGGCGGGCAACATGCAGCATTGTTCCGTCACCACCAATAACAATCGCCAGATCAATGTTTTGCGGTAACTCTTCATGCAATAGTTCTTGCGGTAAATCTCTGACGATTTCGGATGCGGTGCTATAACCAAGTTTAACCGTCAAGCCTTTTGCTTCGAGATGGGCTGTTAAGGCTTTAACTGGTTTCTCAACACTTGCGTCTTGATATTTTCCGAACACACCAATAGTTTTAAACATGCTGAATATGATTTATAGTTGCTAGCATTGCATTGTCGCCAATTTGCGCGTGGCTTGTCCAGTACATAGTGAGCCGCTAAGATCAAAAGGGGCTAAAGTCTGACAATAACCGACGCCCTCTAAAGGCAACCTGAGTTCAATCCAATCGTTTAAAATTAATTAGTTGGCATTAAATGGCATTAGATAGTAGAGCTGAAAATGTACTGAAGAACTTGGTTGAGACATACATCCAACAAGGTCAACCCGTGGGTTCAGGTACATTGTCGAAGTTGCCTCAGCTAGGTGTTAGCTCAGCAACCGTGCGCAATGTAATGTCTGACCTTGAAAAGTTAGGGCTTATCACTGCACCACACACGTCATCTGGTCGCATACCTACATCACAAGGTTATCGTTTATTTGTTGATAGCTTGGTCAAGTCTTCGACGTTAACGCAAACCGCTATTACTGAACTATCGGCTCGTTTTAAACAAGAAACCGACCCACAAGCCTTATTAGCACATGCGTCAGATGTATTGTCTGAGTTGACTCAATTTGCCGGCGTTGTGTTATTGCCAAATCAATCCATCACACGCTTTCATCAGCTTGAGTTCATGCGACTATCTGAATCTAGATTATTGGCGATTTTGGTGACTGAGGACGGACGTGTACAAAATCGAGTATTATCAACGGCCGAAAGCTTTAGTGATTCCGAGCTAGTGTCGGCCGCAAATTTCTTCAATCGACGTTATAAGGGTAATACTTTAGACGATGTCCGGCGACTGCTGGTCAAAGACATGCACCTAGATAACGATGAAATGCATAAATTAAATAAGGAAGCGATGCAGGCTGCAAGCCGAGTTATCTCTGAAGAAGAAGCTAGTAATCAAAGCGATGTGATGGTTAGCGGCGAACAAAAGCTGTTGGACGTTCCCGATTTGTGCCAAATCGAAACTTTACAGAAGCTATTCGACGCCTTTAAGACTAAGCGCGACTTGCTCGATTTGCTCGACCGAAGCATGAAGGCAAATGGAGTCAGCGTATTCATTGGTGAAGAGTCTGGTTACAGTGCTTTAGGGGAGTGTAGTGTTATTGCTAGTCCGTATCAGGTTGACGGCAAAACACTTGGTACACTGGGCGTTATAGGGCCTACCCGAATGGCTTATGACCAAGTTATTTCAGTAGTCGACATCACCTCGAAACTACTTAGCCAAGCATTATCTAAATCGGTTCCTCGCTAACAATGGCGTAGGCCATATGATGGCTATCTGTATAAATCTGTTGACGACTTGTAGCATGCCTCTGTTAACAACACAGAGCATAAGTCTGTTGACGACTCATAGCGTGAGTTCGTTAGATTCAGTTCAATAACCCCATCTTATAGGTATTTATATGCAATCAGTTCAAATTTTTTGGCCGATGTTAGTTGTGTTAGTGATCCCATTTTTTGTGCTTGTGCTCAATGGCAAGCGCAAGTCAGTCGATCGCAAAGAGGGTATATCAAGGCCAGAAGCGGCGATTGATAATACCGCTTGGTCGTTATCGGTTGTACTTACTTCAAACGCCCTGGCGAATCAGTTTCAGCTACCAGTATTGTTTTATGCGCTATGCCTGATTCTGTTTAATATTAACGCTGCATCTAATTTAATCTTGGTGCTTTGTTGGGTTTTCGCTATAACGCGTTGGGCGCACGTGGCGGTGCATGTGAGCAGCAACAATATCCCTTTACGGATGGGCTTCTTCATAATCGGCGCTATCACCTTACTTTTTCTGTTCGGTGTTACCGTTGTATCTATCGCCAATTATGCTTAGCATTGATGCCTTTCTCGCCAGAGATGAGGAGTTCAGGTGATACGCCAACGTCTCCAAGATAGAAAAAATTAGGAACTATAAAAATAATTAGGAATAAAGTATGACAGATAAGAAATTCGATATTGTGGTTTACGGTGCAACTGGTTTTACCGGTCGACTAGTCGCTGAGTACCTCAACACTCGCTATGGCAATGGCGGCGACGTTCGCTGGGCAATGGGCGCGCGAAGCCTAGAAAAACTTGAGTCGGTTCGTGAGCAAATGAAGCTACCTGCCGATACGCCTTTAGTTGTCGCTGATTCGAGTGACACGGCATCAATGCAAGCCATGGTAGACAGCACTAAAGTAATCATAACCACCGTCGGTCCCTATCAAACTTACGGTTCTGAGCTAGTAGGTTTATGCGCTAACTCAGGAACAGATTATGTTGATTTATGCGGCGAGTCAGTGTGGATGCGCCATATGATAGATGCACATGAAGAGGCGGCTAAAAAATCGGGTGCGCGTATCGTTTTCTCGTGTGGCTTCGATTCGATTCCGTCTGATTTAGGCATCTACCGTTTGCAGCAATTAGCAATTGAGAAGACTGGCAGCGCCTGTAAGCACATAAGCGGTCGAGTTCGCGCTATGAAAGGTACTTTTTCAGGCGGTACGGCAGCAAGCTTAACAGAATCTGTTAAAGCGGCTAAAAGTGACCCTGAAATTTTCAAGTTAGCGATCAACCCATATTCCTTAGTACCGGGTTTTGAAGGTGTGAAACAGCCAAATGGTGACAAAGTCATCTATTCGGATGAGCTTAAGAGCTGGGTAGCGCCGTTCGTTATGGCGGCTATTAATACCCGCAATGTTCACCGCAGTAATGCGCTACTAGACCATCAATACGGCGAAGACTTTACCTATGACGAGATGATGCTAACGGGCGATGGCGAAAAGGGTGAAGCAATTGCTAAACACGTAGCCACTACTAATCCCATGGCTGGCCCTGATGCACCGAAGCCAGGCGAAGGCCCAAGTAAAGAAGAGCGCGAGACTGGCTTTTATGACGTTATGTATATCGGCGACACAGTCGGTGGAGGCAAGATAGTGGTATCGGTTAAAGGTGATCGTGATCCAGGCTATGGCTCTACTTCAAAAATGATTTCTGAAAGTGCTATTTGTTTGTTTAAAGACGCTAGCGATACCGCTGGAGGGATATGGACAACTGCTCCGGCGCTTGGTGATAAGTTAATCAAACGATTAGAGGATAACGCTGGTCTAAGCTTTACTCTTGAATCATTTACCGCTGACGCATAATTGCGGTGTTTTTTGACTTAGGGTTGAACTTGTTTACTTAGCAACCGCTCTTGCCGTAGTCGTTAATTATCTAAACACTAGCAAGCTTCCTAAACGCCGAACTTGATTTATCAAGTTCGGCGTTTTTGCTTTTAAATTTGGCGTTAGGTAATGCAATCAATTTATTTTTTGACCAATACTGTCTCGCTAGCAGTCTGTCGGACTTTACCTCCAATTAATGAGATAATATCGGCTTCAATCAGACAAT
>JAWUZB010000024.1:0-12847 GCA_034110505.1 Gammaproteobacteria bacterium | reverse complement strand
TGTGGTTCAGGCATTATCGAGGTGATGGTGGAAATGGCCAAAGTAGGCTTAATCGATCAGACAGGTTTATTTGTGCAAGATAGAGCACCTGAAAAGTTTGATACTCGGCCGAGTGAATCCGGCGCTACCGTGCGCTTTATGTTGATCGATCAGGGCGATAACTCTATTTACGTTGAGCAAACTGATGTGCGCTCTATTCAGCTAGCAAAAGCCGCACTCTCGGCTGGTGTGCAATTACTGATGGACTATCTTGATTGTGAAAAATTCGATCAAGTATTGTTAGCCGGTGCCTTTGGCTCTCATTTAGACCCCGTATTCGTCGCTGATTTAGACATTATTCCAAGTGCCACACGTGAGCAGATTCGCTCCGTTGGTAATGCCGCCGGTGTTGGTGCCACGAAGGCTTTGCTCAGTGCTAATGAGCGATTGCGAATTATCGATGCGGTTAAACAAGTTAAGAAAATTGAAAGCGCTAACGAACCCAAGTTCCAAGACTACTTTGTCGAAGGGATGAAGTTTTCAGTTTCGCCTATTGCGGCGCAAAATCTACAGCGAAATCGTCGACGTCGTCGTTCCTAGACTTAGAAAATTTTAAAGAACAAACGAATTAAATCCAGAGGAATTTATCATGGCCAGAGAACGTAGAGGTGGCGGCCGTAGCCGCAGAGTAGCGCAGGTTGCCAGTGCAGAATCCACTGCGCCAGCTTATATCAAACGAAAGATTCCTTACTACCAAATTTTGGACGATACGTCACTCAGTATCATCGAGAATAACGCTGAAATTATCCTTGAAGAAATCGGCATTAACTTTACTGATGATGAAGAGACGATGGATATTTTCCGCGATGCTGGAGCCTCAATTGATGGCGAGCGCGTGCGTTTCCCGAGAGGCATGTGTCGCGATTTGATTCAAGCTACCGCGCAAAAAGAGTTTACTCAACATGCTCGAAATCCGAAACGTAATGTACAAATCGGTGGCGACAATATTGTATTGGTTCCGGCCTACGGCCCGCCATTTGTCTACGATCTTGATGGTGGTCGACGCTATGCCACGATCGAAGATTTTAATAACTTCGTAAAGCTGGCCTATATGTCAGAGAACTTGCATCATTCAGGCGGCACTATTTGCGAGCCAGTTGATTTACCGGTTAATAAGCGCCACTTCGATATGGTTTACGCGCATCTCAAGTATTCCGATAAGCCATTCATGGGATCGGTTACAGCCCCCGAGCGCGCGGAAGATTCTGTTGCCATGGCAAAAATTGTATTTGGTGATGAATTCGTCGACCAAAATTGTGTAATGGTCAATCTTATTAATGCTAATTCGCCGATGGCGTTTGACGGCACTATGGTTGGCTCTTTAAAGGTCTATGCGCGTAATAACCAAGCCTGTATCGTTACTCCCTTTATCGTTGCTGGTGCGATGTCACCGGTATCGGCGGCGGGTGTGGCAGCACAAAGTCTAGCTGAAGGGCTGGCGGGCATGGCATTGGTGCAGTTGGTTCGCCCAGGCGCGCCGATGATTTATGGTAATTTCGTAAGTTCGATGTCAATGCAATCAGGTGCGCCAACCTTTGGTACACCTGAAGCTGGTCAAGTGATGAACATTGGTGGTGCCCTAGCGCGCCGCCTTGGTGTGCCATTTAGAAGTGGTGGTGGTTTTACTTCATCGAAATTACCTGATGCACAAGCTGGTTATGAAGCCGCGAATACTATGAACGCGACGCTTAATGCCGGCGTTAATTTCGCATTGCACACCGCTGGTTGGCTAGAAGGTGGATTATCAATGGGCTATGAGAAATTCATTATGGATGCTGACCAAGCCGGCATGATGCGTGTGTCGGCTGAAGGCGTAGACATGAGTGAGAACGGTCAAGCCATGGATGCACTTCGCGAAGTTGGCCCAGGTAAGCACTTTCTCGGTTGTGAGCATACTCAGAGAAACTTCAAGAGCGCTTTTTATCCGTCGAGTCTCTCAGATAACAATAGTTATGAAGCTTGGGTTGAAGCGGGTAGCGAAGATATGCAAAAACGCGCCAATACCCAGTATAAAAAAATGTTGGCTGAATACACCTTGCCACCGCTCGATGCCGAAATTGATGCTAAATTGATTGCCTACATGGAACAGCGAAAAGGAAGTTTTGAGGATTCAAATATCTCCTAACGAAGTCGCAGCTACAATAAAGGCTCTGTTCTCGTTGGGAATAGAGCCTTTTGCATTTATACAGCAGTCTAACGCTAGAAAGTGCGCCTACTACAAGATTAAATAGGCCGAGTGAAGTGAAACGTTTATCGGCTATGGTATCTTAAGCAACTTGCTAGATACCTTATAAATTACATCCTTTTTCATATGAATTATTTTCCTGCGTGCCGACACAGTTTGGTTGCACTAGCTTTGTTATTTACGACGATCACTTACGCGGCTGATCAATTAGAGGAAGTCTCTGTAATTGGCACTCGCTCGCCACAACCCTTATCGCTGCAAGCCGCTAATGTCACCTTACTAAACAGCGATGAACTTGAGCTGGTTAGCGCTGTGCATATTCAACAAACTTTGAATCGTGTGCCTGGGGTCAGTTTGCAACGCGGCAACGGTCAGGAGTCTTTGCCTGCGATCCGTTCGGCGGTACTCTCCGGTGCCGGAGCGTGCGCGAGTGTGTTAATCCTCGAAGAAGCGATACCTGTTCGCGGCGCTGGTGTTTGCAATGTTAACGAACTATTTGATACTCATTTTGAGCAAGCCGAGCGGATAGAAGTTGTGCGAGGTGCGAATACTGCGTTCTATGGATCAAACGCGCTTACTGGCAGTGTTAATGTGGTGTTACCAAGTGAAGGGAGAGACCAGGCATCGTTGGAACTCGGTGCTAATAATTATATCCGTGGCAAAGCCGCCATTGCCTACGATGGTGGTCGAGTTTACGCCTCGCTTACTGACGATGGCGGCTATCGCGACGATTCTGGGTACACTCAGCAAAAATTCAGTTGGCGACATGCGCAGCAAGTTGGCCGCTGGCAGTTAAAGGCTGGTGCAACTTATACTGATTTAGATCAGCAGACGGCTGGTTTTATTGTTGGTCGAGATAGCTACAAAGATCAAACCTTGGCACGTCAGAATTTAGACCCAGAGGCCTTCAGAAAAACCAACTCATTGCGCGCATGGATAAAGGCTTCAACCGAACTGGCGAATGGGGCACTGGCAAATGCTACGGTTTATATTCGTGATACCGATATGGATTTTCGGCTGCATTTCTTACCGGGCGACCCGCTAGAGCAAAATGCGCAGAGCGGATTTGGTTGGCAGTCGGCTGTTACCTTTAAGCCAAACCAGTCATTCAATTGGACCGTTGGCTTCGATGGTGACGTTACCGACAGTGAATTACAGCAAACTCAAGATCAGCCCACTCAAGGGTCTGCGTTTCTGCGAGCAACCATTCCAACTGGCGTGCATTACAATTATCAAGTTGATGCACAGCAAATAGCGCTTTTCGCACACGCTGATTGGTCTCTAGCTGAGCAGTGGCGATTGGTGGCAGGTGCTCGCTTAGAGAGAACTGAATACGACTATGACAATTTAGGTTTGGATGGGCGTACTCGAGATGATGGTAGCGAATGCGGTTTTGGCGGCTGCCGATACAGTCGCCCGGCTGATCGAGACGATAGTTTTACCCACCTATCACCCAAGCTTGAATTACATTATACGCCAAATGACGCTTGGCGCTTTAGCTTGGCATTAGCCGATTCATTTCGTGCACCTCAGGCGACTGAGCTGTATCGCCTACAACGCGCGCAAACAGTCGCCGATTTAGATGTTGTTGAAGCAGTGAGCGTCGAGCTAAGCGCTCAATATCAAGCGGATTCTTTGCAATTTAGTGCCTCGGTATTTCGACTGGATATCGATAATTTAATCATTCGCGATAGCGCCTTCTTCAATGTCGATGGTCAAAGTACGCTTAGCCAAGGGGTTGAATTTAGTCTGCAACAAACTCTGAATGACCATTGGTCGTGGCGAGCTGTTGGCTCATTTGCTGAGCATGAATATACCTCTGACCTACTCGTCGGTGATAGAAACTTTAACGGCAATCGCGTCGATACCGCTCCAGAGTTTTTTGGTAGTTTGTTCTTAACCTGGCAAGCCAATGCTAAGGTCAGTATCGAGATGGAAGTACAACGGGTTGCCAGCTATTTCTTAGATCCGAGTAACGAAAGCGAATATGAGGGCCATACGTTAATCAATGCACGAGCAAACTATGCCCTAGATGATCACTGGGCTTTTGGTCTGCGTTTACTTAATCTAGATGATCAGCGTTATGCTGAACGAGCTGACTTCACTAGCTTTACTGATGAACGATATTTTCCTGGACAACCGCGTTCGGTGTTTGCCGAAGCGCGCTACCGTTTTTGACATCAGTTAATATCAGATCTGCTATTCTGGCTACTAGAATAAAAAAAAGAGATTAGTAATTCGGTGCAGACAATAAAAACAGTCATTATTGGTTCAGGATTTGGCGGCCTGTGCATGGGTATAAAGCTCAAGCAAGCGGGCGATGATAATTTTATTGTTCTCGAAAAGGCCGATGATCTAGGCGGTACCTGGCGTGAAAACACTTACCCTGGAGCTGAATGCGATGTTCCATCAGCGCTTTATAGCTACTCATTTGAGCATAACTCAGAGTGGCAATTTAAGTGGTCGGGCCAAGAGCAAATTCTTAAGTATCAACGTGATACTGCAGCCAAATATGGCTTAGGAGAACATCTCAAATACCAGTCTGAAGTGAGTCGTCTGGAGTTCGATGGGTCGCAACAAGTGTGGGTTGTCAGTACCACCAATGGTGAGCAGTTTAAGGCTCAGCATGTGGTTTGTGCCATCGGTCAGTTACACAAACTAGCGACACCGGTATTCGCTAATGTTGAGAAATTTGAAGGACAGCTATTTCACTCGGGGAACTGGGATCACTCAGTCGATTTGAAGGACAAAAAAATTGTCGTTATTGGAAATGCCGCAAGCGCGGTTCAATTCATTCCTGAAATAGCCAAAGTGGCAAAGCACCTAACTATATTTCAACGCAGCCCAAACTGGATATTAGCCAAAGTTGATCGCCCTTACGCTCAGTGGGAACAGCGGGTTTCAGCTAAGTATCCATTTGTCGCAAGGCTGTATAGGCGATGTATTTGGGCGCTTGGTGAATACGGTGTGCTGCCTGCAATTAAAGGTAATCCTATTTCGAGATGGTTAGTAAAAAAGGCCTGCTTAGCAAATTTGAATAAGCATGTCAGCGATCCAGAGATTAGAGCTAAGTTAACACCTGACTACCCTGTTGGCGCAAAAAGGGTATTGTTTAGCGACCATTATTTTCCGACTTTGGCGAGAGATAATGTCAGCTTAAATACCGCTGGTGCAGCGTCTTTTAATGCATCCGCAGTGATTGATAAATTAGGTCACGAAACCGATGCCGATGTGATTATTTACGGCACTGGTTTTCAGACCAACCCTTTTCTCGCCGACATTGATGTGATCGGCGTTGATAAGCAAAGCATTAGAGACGCTTGGAGCGAGGGCGCACATGCTTACTTAGGCGTGTCCACCCATGGCTTTCCTAATTTACATCTGCTTTATGGTCCTAATACCAACTTAGGCCATACGTCAATTATCATTATGCTTGAAGCTCAAGCTGACTATGTCATTCAGGCGATGGTTAATTTAGATCAGCTCGGCAAACAGTCATGTGAAGTGAAAAATGAGGTCGAACAAGATTACAATCAAGAGCTTCAAACTCGGTTGTCGACCATGGCGTTTAGCAAGATTGAGAATAGCTGGTACAAAGACGGCGATAAGGTCACCAATAATTGGGCCGGTGGTACCCGAGAGTATGCTAAACGGTTGAAAAAAATAGATATGGCGGCCTACACCTTAAGGTGAGAGCACGCAATTAAAACAGTTATAAAATAGGAGGCACTTGATGAGCGAAGCAAGAAAAATTTGGGACTTTGTGTACCAAGAATTTGGCGTAAGCAACCCACCACTGGATGAGAAGGCGCTGAGCCTCTATGTCGAAGACCATGCTGATAAAATCCCAGATTTCCCAGCTATCCGATATTTCAATCTTGAGATCAACTATAAGGAATTAAATCGGCAGGCGAATAAACTGGCCAATGTGTTGCTTGAGCTTGGCGTCACTAAAGACGATGTTGTCGGCTTTCATATGCCCAATATTCCACAATATGTGCTCGCTTTTTTGGCGGTTGCCAAGATTGGTTGTGCTGGATCTGGTGTTTCTCCGATGCTGGCACCGACAGAACTAAGCTATCAAGTAGGTGATGCCAACATAAGCGTGTTGATATCCTTAGATGGGCTTGCCAATACCAGTGTTTTAGCGATGCCTGATAGACCATCTTGCTTAAAAACAGTGATCGTTACAGCGGCGACAGATTACTTAGCTCCGAGTGAATTAACCTTACCTAATATTGACGGTGTTCGAGTTGAGTCATTCATGGCGTTAATGGAAAATGCCTGTGATCAATTTGAGCAGCGCCCAGTGCATTGGAACGATACCTATTTGATCCAATACACAGGCGGCACAACTGGCGCACCAAAAGGAGCCATGCTGTCGGTTCGAAATATTGTTCGTTGCTCGGCAACTCAATATGCCTTTATGCCACTAGCCCCGGGAGAAGACTCATTTTTAACACCGTTCCCGATGTTCCATATTGCCGGAGCTGGTGGAGTAATTAGCGGCTTACGCTACGGTGGTACAGCGGTGTTGGTGCCAGACCCTCGTGATCTAGATTATATTTGCGATCAGATGTTAGCCAAGCCACCACAATACCTGGGTGCTGTTCCTACTCTGTTTCAAATGCTGTTGCAAAACCCCAAGTTTCATCAAATCGATTTCTCTAAATTGAAGATGGCCGTGACGGGTGCCGCGCCGTTAACCTCAGACGATCGTCGTAAAGTAGAAGCGGTTATCGGTAAAAATAAACTCTGCGATGCGTTCGGTATGACCGAAACTTCGCCGGTTTATATTGTTAACCCACCGCATCGCTTGAAGCCAACCGCCTTAGGTATTCCGGTACCAGGTGCGGATGTTAAAATAATGGATGTTGAAACGGGCACTAAAGAAATGCCTCTCGGCGAACATGGTGAGATCGTTACCGCTGGGCCGCATGTCATGAAGGGCTACCTTAATTTGCCGCAAGAATCTGCCAAAGCGATGCGTGAGTTCGCTGGTAAAACGTGGATGTTCACTGGCGATGTTGGTTTTATGGATGAAGAGGGCTATGTCACTATCTCCGATAGAGCCAAAGACATGTTGATTGTTGGGGGTTTCAAAGTCTTTTCAGTCGAACTGGAAGACAAACTTAATAATTTAGACTTTGTCGCTAACACCGCTGTTGTAGGGGTTGCTGATGAAGTCAGACAGGGCAATGATATCGTTAACTTATTTGTTGAGTTGATGCCCGCCAATGTGGGCGATCAGCATGAGCTCTTGCGTGAGCAAATTATCGCCTATTGTCGCGAGCACATGTCGCCTTACAAGATACCTAAGAAAGTTCATTTTATTGATGCGATTCCGCTTACGGCTATCGGTAAGTTAGATAAAAAAGTGTTGCGCGAGCGTTTAGAAAACCGAGAGTTCGTCTAGTAAATAAACCGTCAATGAAAAAATTCAAACTTATCCAAGAAACCGTTGCCAAACGTAAGGGCGGTGACAAACAACTTAAGCGCTTGCTTAAGACACCCGCTACTGTTCAACAACTTAGTCAGATCGATGATCAGCGTTATCTAGCGCAGATGACACGCTGTGTGTTTAATGCCGGTTTTCACTGGCGTGTAATTAGCGCCAAATGGGATGGCTTTGAAGAGGCATTTCATGGCTTTGACTTAGGCCAGTTGCTGACTAAGTCCCCCGAAGAGTGGGAAGCTTATGTTGAAGATACTCGTATCATTCGAAACTGGCAGAAAATTCAAACTGTTTTCCACAATGCCGCGATGCTTGATGATATTGCCGCGGAGCATGGAAGTTTTGCTCAGTTCTTTGCTCACTGGCCAAGCAATGACCAAGTTGGTTTGATGAAGTATTTACATAAAAATGGCTCTCGTTTAGGTGGCAAAACAGCGCAGTGGTTTATTCGCTTCACCGGTAAAGACGGGTTCATATTATCCACTGACGTAATCACCGCATTGATCGCCAATGGCGTCGATATTACCGATAAAGCCAGTAGTCAGAGAGACTTAAAGCGGGTACAAGACGCTTTTAACGAATGGCAGCAGCAGAGCGGTTTACCGTTAACGCATTTAAGTCAAATACTGAGCTATTCGGTGGGTGATAATGTGCCGGTTGAGGTGCTCGAAGGGTATCAAGGTTCACAGACCGTAACTCAGTAAAGAAACGCCCTGAGCTCGGTAAAAGAATAAATTTAATATTCTCATCGCTTAAAGAAATCTTTAGCGTCAGAGAAATGGAGAAAAGTGATGACTGTATACGCCATAGTTCAAGTCGAGATTTTTGATAGAGAAGCTTATGATCGCTACTCAGCAAAGTTTTGGAATGTGTTTAAACAATTTAACGGCAGTATGTTGGTTAACGATGAGAGCCCTAAGGTACTAGAGGGTGATTGGTCGCACAACAAAGTTGTGTTGTTTTCGTTTGCCGATGAAGCGGCATTTCATGCTTGGGCTGACTCGCCGCAGTACAACGAAATCGTCGTCGATCGTCGTGCTGGCGCGAACGTAACGATTTTACTATCAGAACAATTTAGTTTGCATAGCTAGAGTCAAAAACGTGCCATTTGAAGATTCTCTTTACCAGCAGATATACCAAATTGTTTGCCTTGTGCCGGAAGGTAAGGTCGCTTCTTACGGCCAAATAGCGCGTTTGATTGGGCGTCCACGAAACGCCAGACAAGTGGGGTATGCATTGGCCGCGTTGCCAGAAGAGCACCAAGTCCCTTGGCATCGAGTGGTCAATATAAAAGGCCAAATTAGCTCACGCGCAAAAGACGGATATGAAGATTACCAACGCATATTGCTTGAGGAAGAGGGGATAGAGTTCAACCCTGAGGGTAGAATTTATTTGCAGCAGTTTCTGTGGGATGCATAGCCAAAGATGAATAAGAGGCCGTGAATCAATATCAAGACCTCTTAGCGACGTTAATTTGCCGCTTGTTTGTCCATCAGTCGCAGTGTTTTAGCGATAGGGAATAGCACATCTCTACCCAATTGCGCACTGCGTTCTCCAGACCAACCTCTGGCAGGGTTAGGCAAGTCAGCATTATCTTTAAACGGCATCTCGATAGTAAACGAAAGTGTTTTAAAGTGTTCGCCTAGCCAATTAGCGGCAATCCGTAAATCAGCTTTACCAGCCTCATCCTTAGGATAACCGTGGGTATCTTGGAAGTCTGGTGAAATGCCCATATAGGTGTTTTTGAAACGTTTTTCTAACTCTGCATGACGCTCGTCATAGCTTGGGTTACCTTCACAACCGGCGACAAAGTTATAGGGCAATTCTTCGTCGCCGTGGATGTCTAAAAATAGATCTCCGCCTTCAGCGATCATTCGTTCTCGAACTAAATAGACTTCGGGGCTGGTTTGCATACTTGGCGTTAGCCACTCTCGATTTAGATTGGCGCCGGCCGCATTGGTGCGCAAATTGCCTCGCGCTGAGCCATCAGGATTCATATTCGGCACTATATAGAATGCGGTATCGCTTAGTAGCTGTCGAGCGGCTGGGTTGTCTTCGTCTAACAATGAATGTAGCAAGCCTTCAATAAACCATTCAGCCATTGTTTCGCCGGGGTGCTGGCGAGCGATAACCCAAACTTTACGTTTCGGGCTATCGGTTTCGCAAATGCGCAATAAACTCATTGCTCGACCATCTACGGTTGAACCAAGTGTTTCGTTAGTTACACGTGTATCGCCTTGTGCCCAAGAGAGTAAGTCGAGGTGACGTTCGTGGCTATAGGGTGTGAAATAAGAAAAGTAGACTGAATTCTGAGTCATCTGTATCTCGAAACTAAGCACGCCGTCTTCATAAGTACATGGGGTTCTAAACCAATCAGAGCGATCTAGCGAGGTGCACACCTTATAATCCGGCCAGCCGTTTGGATAAGAACAGTTTCCAGCATTAACGATACTAATTTTGCATCTCTCGCCAACCGCCGCTTCTAAACGAAAGTGAAAAAATTGCAGAAAATCACTGGCGTTATCTTTACGGATTGCGAGCTTGATGTCTTGCGGGTTAGAAGCATCGATAACCTCGATATTGCCACTGTCGAAATGGTCTGAAATAACAATAGAATTCATGATGGGTGTCCGTATAAGGTTAACGTTACAATAATTGCGACTAGCATAAGAATCAATCTGTAAAATGTCTATGGATACCTTTGTTGTATGCTGATTTCAAAATAAAAGGCGTTATAAGCCCTCAACAACAGGAGGATCTTACGCGATTTTTTACTCTAGAGTAGATGGCGACTATAGTGGTGCCGTGGATAGCATCATCGTCGCCGGTATTTTATCTTGCGGTTGATGTTGGGTATGCCTTTTTAACGGCGCGAAGCTGGCCCTCGGGGTATAATGGCTTTTAGTAGAGCCGTTTTTTCTAACCTCGAGATAAAGTCTGAGCCACGAGAAAACGAGTCATACCTTTAGGGGTATCTCAGGCTATTGATAACGCAATCCGATAAATAGAGCCACCCAAATAGTGGCTAAAACATTACCCGATAGGACCTAGTCAATGACTGACGTTAACAACGCCGATAAATCAAAGTTGGAACCGATCATGCTCGAGGCTAAACATCAGCTTCGAGAGGGCAATCTAGATCAATCTATTGACGCCCTAAAACAAGTCTTAGCGCAACAACCATCACATCGAGAGGCTTTGTATTTCTTGGCGGTTTGTTTACGTCGTCAGAGCAAACATGATGAGGCATTCATCGCCTTAGAGCGTTTACTAGCCTTACAGCCTGTCAATGGTCGGGCTTACCAAGAGTATGCTCACAACTATGTGGCTTTGAACGACAAGGTTAATGCGCTTAAGAGCTTTGCCAAAGCGGTGTCTCTAAACCCTAGTTTGATCGCTAGCTGGAAGTTCTTGCAGACTCACTACCAACAATTAGGTGATAAGCAAAAGACTGAAGAGGCAGCTAGGCATGTTCAATATTTGTCGCAGTTACCGGCCGAGTTGGTATCGGTCAGTAGCTTATTGCATGACGAGAAAATTTTCATGGCCGAGCAGCTCTGTCGACAGTACCTAAAAAAGCATGCTCATCACCCCGAGGCAATGCGCTTGCTTGCTGATATTGGCACTCGTATGCAAATTCTGGATGATGCCGAGTTCTTGTTAGAAAAGTGTGTTGAATTTTATCCAGACTTTCATCATGCACGGTCAGATTATATTCAAGTGTTGCACCGTCGGCAAAAATTCGAGAAGGCCTTAGAGCAGGCGAAAATACTATCCGCTGTTGACTCATCTAACCCTACATTCGAGCTGAGCTTAGCAAGCAGCTATCAGGCGGTTGGTGATTTTGATCAGGCATTGTCAATGTACGATGCAATATTGCTTAAAGATCAAAGTAATCATTCGGTACACTCAGCTCGCGGCCATGCTTTAAAGACTATCGGGCGAACTAATGAGGCGATTAATTCCTACCAGCAAGCCTATAAAGTATCGCCTAGTTATGGAGATGCCTATTGGAGTTTGGCAAATCTTAAAACCTATAAATTCTCAACTATTGAAATAGACTCGATGCGGCGACAGCAATCGTTAAGTTCCACCTCGCAGGAAGATAAGATACACCTTTGTTTTGCATTAGGTAAGGCCTTCGAAGACCTGAATCAATATCAACAGTCGTTTGAGTTTTATGATCGAGGAAATCAACTTAAGCGAGAGTCTAGTAAATATTCTAGTGAAAGCTTATTAGCTGACTTTGCTCAGCAAAAGGTTGTTTTTACAGCCGAGTTTTTTGCCCAACGAACTGGCTTTGGTGATAATTCGTCAGCGCCTATTTTTATTATTGGTCTACCGCGTTCCGGCTCAACTTTGCTAGAGCAAATATTAGCCTCTCACTCGCAAGTCGATGGCACGATGGAGTTGGCAAATGTGATTGGTTTGGCAAACCGCTTAGGCGGTAGAGCGACAATCGATGATAAAAAGCAGTATCCAAACATTCTCACTAAAGTGACTAACGAGCACTGTCAGAAATTTGGCAAAGATTTTATTCAGGACACTCAAGTACACCGTCAAAAAGGTGTGTATTTCATCGATAAAATGCCGAACAATTTTCGTCATATTGCGTTAATACATTTGATGCTGCCGAATGCAAAAATTATCGACGCAAGACGTGAGCCAATGGCTTGTTGTTTTAGTGGCTTTAAACAATTGTTTGCCGAAGGCCAAGAGTTCACCTATGGCCTAGAACAAATAGGCACTTATTATCAAGCGTATATTGATCTGATGAACCATTGGGATGCGGTTTTACCTGGACGAATTTTAACCGTGCAGCACGAAGACGTTGTTGCTGATTTAGATGGACAAGTAAGGCGTATTCTTGAGTATTGTGGTCTGCCGTTTGAGCAAGCGTGTATAGATTTTCATAAAACCGAAAGGGCGGTTAGAACACCCAGCTCAGAGCAAGTACGCCAGCCGATCTATAAAACCTCAATGCAACAATGGCAGCATTTTGCTGAGTACCTAGACCCGCTTGTGGAGGGTCTCGGGGGGGGCGACACGTCTCGGGGCGCCAGGTCTCGGGGCGACAGGTGTCGGGGCGCAGAGTGAGTGAGTTTGTTGATTATCTTCATGAGGTATTCGAATCATTTGGCCTTATTCGAAGCCGTAAAATGTTCGGT